>JAHJRV010000017.1 GCA_018830725.1 Actinomycetota bacterium
GAAATGGGTGGTTTTTCAGTATATTTTTATAAGGATATTTACACAGAGGAATATCTAAAAAAATTAGGATTAAATGAAAGGCATATAAAGGCAGTAATGTATGTGAAAGAAAAGGGTAAGATATCTAATAAAGAGTATAGGGAGTTATTTAATATAAGCCGTCAAACTGCTACTAGAGACCTTTCCAAACTTGTTCAAAAAGAGATACTAAAATTAGTAGGAGAGGGTAAGAGAGATTTACATTATGTGTTTTATGAGTCAAAAAAGAGTCAATAATGAGTCAAATGAGTCAAAAAAGAGTTAAAAAAATAACAAAAAGATAAAAATGTATTTCATTCATAACTATAAGGTGTAGTTTAAATAAAACCAATATATTAATATAATTTATAGTCATAAATACGGTATGTTTTATAAATTTCTCCTCCCATTGCCTGTATTTCACGATTTGTCATTACATTATTTTCAAGTATCCAGGACATCTCTGCACCCTTATAGCCTTTTGATAATAGTTTTTTTGATGTTTCATAATGCATAATAGCACTTATTCCAAGCTTTCTATATTTTTCAAGCACACCCATTGCAAGAACTCTACATATTTCTATTTTCCTCTTATACCAAAGGAATTTTATCCAGCTAAATGGTAGAAGTTTTCCATTAATCTTTAAAAGAGGTTGATTTATATCAGGAATTGTAAGCGAGAAACCAACAGGAGAGTTGTCTATTTCTGCAATAAAAACAATTTCTGGATCAAGGAATTTTTTCAATCCATTTGCAAAATGTTCCATTTCAGTATCTGTCATTGGAACAAATCCCCAATTCTTTTCCCAAGCGGAATTATAAATTTTCTTAAATCTCTCTACTTCTTCATCAAATTTTTTCATATCAACATTTCTAATAACGAGATTTCTTCTCTTCTTGATTTTATTTACAACTCTTATAAGTTTTTCTGGAAGCTTATTAGCCTTTTTCCTGAGCTCTTCTAAAGAGATCCAATAAGCATATAAGTCCATAGCCTTATTAAAACCGTATCTTTCTATGAAATCTATGTAATATTCTGGATTATAAGTCATCATACAGACAGGTGGTGAATCGAAACCATCAATAAGTAAACCGCATTCTTCATTTGTAGAGAAGTTCATAGGACCTCTCATAGTATCCATATTCTTTTCTTCTAACCAATTTTTAACCTTATTAAGCAACAATCTTGCCACTTCATAATTTTTAATAACCTCAAAGCACCCAAAGAATCCAACTTTATCATTATAGAATTTATTATGATTGTGATTTATTATGGCTGCTATTGTTCCTAAATTTTTATCATCTTTTTTTGCAATAAAAAGTGCTATATCTGCATGTTTATAGAAAGGATTTTTGTTAGGGTTAAAAAATTGAATTCTTTCAAATTTTAGTGGAGGGACCCAGTAAGGATCATTTCTATATATATAAAATTGAAAATCAACGAAATCCTTAATATCTCTCTTACTTTTTACTTCTATTATTTCCATACTATTCACCTCTCTATAACTTATATCCAATTTTACGAAGCAATTCTTTCCTGAATTTTATGTCTTCTTTTGATTCTATTCCCTTTGATTTAGCACCATCAATGACTCCAAGTATTGCTCTACCTTTTTCAGTTTCACCAATTACTATTTCAGTTTGATTAGCTGTAGCACAGAATATTCTGCACACTTCTGGGACATTTTTAATTGCATTTAGAACATTTATAGGATAAGCATTCTCCATAAATATTATGAAAGCGTGTCCTGCTCCTATATTTAGTGCATTTTTCTTAGCAAGTTCAATTAATTTTTCATCATTTCCCTCATATCTCACAAGGCATGGACCAGATGACTCACAAAACCCTATCCCAAATTTAATGTTTGGCATTGATCCAATCATTACTTCATATAAATCCTCTACAGTCTTTATAAAATGTGATTGTCCAAGAATAAAATTCATCTCATCAGGTTTTTCAATTTTTATAACTTTTAATTCCATTTTATATCAGTATATAAAAGTGATAGATTTTTCAAAAAAACATTTATAAGAATCTATCGACTTTTTATTTACCTTTCCCTCCCTTCACCTTCTAATAAAAATTTTAGATATCTTAAATTTTATCAAACAAAACTAATTATTAAAAATAATTTTCATATAGTATATATTTAGTATTATATTTTTATTAATTAAATTTATAAAATATTCTATTTTTAAAATATCATTAATTTATATTTTCTCATATACATAAGGATTCTTTCTTTAGGCAGGGGAAGAATTGACAAAACTAATTATTAAAAATAATTTTAATTTATATGGAAATGATGAAAGCGATTTTATTTGATTTTGGTTTAACATTAGTTCATAGCGAAAGATGGTTTGATATTGAGATAGAAACACTTATAGAGGACAGTTTAGATATTATTGAAAAAAGTGGGATTATCAAATTAAGTAAAGAAGAATTCGTTATGGCGAGGAATTTTTATTTGGAATTGAGAGAAAAGGCAAGAGAGACGGGGAAGGAGATAACGGCTTTTAATACTGTAGATTCTGTATTAACAAATTTAGGAATAAAATTAAAAAAAGAAGTTATAAATAATGCAATTGAGCAATTATATAGAGAATGTCTTCCAACAATAAGACTTGGGAATGGTGTTGAAGAAACTCTTATTAAATTAGTCAAAGATGGTTATATTTTAGGTATTATTTCAAATGCCCGTTATTCTCCTTTCATTTTTTGGGTTTTGGATAAGTTTGAAATAAAGAAATATTTTAGCGATGTTATTGTTTCAGCAGCTGTTGGGGAAAGAAAGCCATTTGCTGAAATTTTTAATATTGCATTAAATAGGTTAAATATAAAACCTGAAGAGGCATTTTTTGTTGGAGATTACTATCCTTATGATATAGTAGGTGCTAAAAATATGGGAATGAAAACATTCTGGCTAAATCAAGAACAAAAAGATGAAAAAAGGGAACATGCAGATTTTGTTATATCTGAAATCAATGAGATACTAAATTATCTAAATGATTAAAAAATATCTAATTTCAATTCATTATTTATTTGAGTTAATTCCAATATTTTATTAAAAAATTGGAGGTGAGGAAATGGCTATCGAACTTTTGGAAGTTATATATAACAGAAGTAGTTGTAGAAATTTTTTAGATAAGCCTATTGAGGAATGGATGCTGGAAAATTTGCTTGAAGCTATGCGAAGAGCACCATCGGCAGGAAATATTCAACCATGGCATTTTTTTGCTATATTAAATCAGAAAATTAAGAATAAACTTGCTGATGCAGCGTATGGACAAGGATTTATTGCAAAGGCACCAGTTGTATTTGTAGTATGTGTAAATCCAATAAGGTCATCTTTGGGTTACGGTAAAAGGGGAAGAAGTCTATATTGCATTCAAGATGCTGCAGCAGCTACGGAAAATCTATTGATTGCAGCAGAAGCTATGGGATTAGCTGGATGTTGGGTTGGGGCTTTTAATGAGGAGAAGGCAGCAAAAGTGTTAAATTTGATATCATACTTAAGACCAGTTGCTATAGTACCAATCGGTTATCCTGTACAAAAGAGAGGTCCTACACATAAAAATTCTGTAGAAAAGGTAATTACAATAATAAGGTGAACTTTATACTATGTCATTGCGAGTAACATGATCCCTAATTTGTCATTGCGTGGGACGAACTTATTTGGTTGTCATTGCGAGGAGCGCAAGCGACGAAGCAATCTCATTAACTAAATATTTTTTATAATAATTTTAGGTAAGGAATAAAAATTTAACATTTTATTTCAATAACTATTTTTAACATTTTATTATTGTAACAACATTCTTTGAATTATGAATTTAAAAAGTAAGATAAAAGATTTTAGTAAAAGGATTGGAATTGATATTATAGGAATTGCATCAGCAGAACCTTTTAATGATGTTCAAAAAATTTTTATTGGTAGAGTTAAAAAAGGATTCTATGAGGATTTTGATTATAGTATTGAAAAGGTAAAAATCCGCTGTAATCCCCGAAACATCTTACCAGATGCAAAAAGTATAATATCTATTGCATTATCCTACAATGTGCATGTTGAAGAAATAGAAAATAGACGAAGAGAAAATTCAAATGATACACTTTCAGAAAAGCGAAAAAATAAAGGAGTGTGGAATTCATATAATATAGGTTCTAATGAGAAAGAAACTGGTAGTAAGAAAAATACCGGTATTATCTCAAAATTTGCTCTGGGAATTGATTACCATGAAATTTTAAGAGATAAATTAGAAATTTTAGCTGATTTTATTAAGAAAATATCCTTAAAGAATTTTAAATATAAAATATTAGTAGATACAGGACCAATGGTTGATAGAGCAGTAGCAGAAAGAGCTGGAGTTGGGTGGTACGGAAAGAACTGCTGTATAATAACAAAAAGATTCGGTTCCTGGATTTTTTTAGGTGAGATGATAACAAACCTTGAGTTAGAACTAGATGAGTCTGGTTTTGAGGATTGTGGTGATTGTGATTTATGTATTAGAGCTTGTCCATCCCAAGCTATTATATCACCATATGTTATAGACATAAGAAAATGCATATCTCATCTTACACAGAAGAGAGGTGAGATCCCTATAAATTTGTTAGAAAAAATGGGGAGAAACATTTATGGGTGTGATATCTGTCAGAATGTTTGTCCTCACAATAAAGAAGTTGAATTCATAGAAAGAAATGATTTTTTACCAATATTTCCAGATGGAGAGAGTGTAGAACTTTTTAGAATAATAAATATGAGTGAAAAAGATTTTAAAAAATGGTTTGGAAATAGCACAATTATCTGGGTGGGAAGAAATATATTAAGAAGAAATGCAATAATTGCTTCAGGGAATATAGTTGACTCAAATTCAATAGATTCACTCTCAAAAGCTTATAAAGATGAAGAGGAAATAATAAGAAAATATGCAGATTGGGCTATAAACAAAATAAAAGATAGATAATTATTTATAAAAAAGTAAAATTTTAAAAACTAACTTTCATTTTATAGTTATTGATAATTATTAATACTTTTAAAGATGAGTTTAAAGAAATTAACTTTTTGGGAAATTATAGGTTGGTCAATAATATTTAGTCTTATTTTCTTAATTATTGGGATTTTTTTTAGAAAACAACTAATTCAATTTGCAAAAAGCATTTTGGATATAATTGGCTATAAGTAATTAAAACCTTTAAATATTTTATTTGTATTGTTAACGAGTTAGGTTAACACTTTTAGTATTTTATTCTTTGAAAATTTAATATTATTTTGTCATTCTAAACGAGATTCTGATTGTCATTGCGAGATAGGAGTGGCTCAGAGTGACAAGATTTAATATTTTGTTAAATTTAATTTTTTTAAATAGAATTTAATTTTTTTTAATAGGAATTTTAATATTAAGAAAGGAGATAATAACAATTATGATTGAATGTCAAATTGAAGAAAACTTAGCAAATTGTAACTGTACTTATGAGCCCTGTAGTAGAAAAGGAAAATGTTGTGAATGTATGAGATATCACTGGAGAATGAGGGAACTTCCGGCCTGTTTTTTTCCAGATGATGTTGAAAAGACTTATGATAGATCAATTGAAAGATTCATATCTATTTATAAAAAATAGTAATACTTAAAAAAATAATAAGTTAAGTACCAGGTCTTGACATGAGATATATCAGCTTTGGGTATACTTTCTCGACTATTTATCCTCTCCCTTGGTGGGAGAGGGAAAGGGAGAAGATAATTACCCTCTCCACTAGTGGGAGGGGGTAGGGGGAGGGTAAAATGTCTTTGAAAAAATGTCACAGAGCTAATAATCAAGATTAAATATTGTAAAGTATTAAAATTTAATTAAAGAAATAAAAAAATAGAAACTTTTATAAAGGATTGTAATAGTTTTTTAAGAAGGAGTACATTTAATATCATGAAAGCTAAAAGAATTAAAAATTTACCAAAATATCATTTTGCTGAGTTTAATGAGATTTTAAAAAGAAAAAAAGATAGAGGGGAAGAGGTTATAAATTTAGGAATAGGGGATCCAGACATTCCTACTCCAGATTATATTATTCAATCGTTAATAGAAGAAGCGCAGAATCCAATAAATCACAAATATCCTCCCTATAAAGGAATAAAAGAATTAAGAGAAGCAATAGCTAATTGGTTTAAAAATCGCTTTGGAATTACTCTGGATTCTGAGAAAGAGATACTCCCACTAATAGGTTCAAAGGAAGGACTTGCACATATAAGTTGGGCACTAATTGATCCAGGAGATATGGCACTTGTAGCAAATCCTTGCTATCCAACACATAGAACAGGTGTTATCCTTGCTGGTGGAAGTGTTTATGATTTACCATTACTAGAAAAAAATAACTTTTTAGTTGATTTCGATGAAATTCAACCGGAGGCAGCAAAAAAAGCAAAAATGATGTTTTTATGCTATCCAAACAATCCAACATCAGCAATTGCTAACGAAGATTTCTTTAAAAAAGCAATAGAATTTGCAAAACATTATGATCTAATTATCTGTCACGATAATGCATATTCAGAGATTTCATATGGTGAGTATAAACCAATTAGTATCTTAGAAATAGATAAAGAGAAAAAGGTGAGCATCGAATTTCATTCACTCTCAAAAAGCTTTAGTATGGCTGGTTGGAGAATAGGGTTTGTTGTAGGAAATAGTGATGTTATTAATTCGCTATATACATTAAAAACAAATATAGATTCAGGGATTCCAGGAGCGATTCAAAAAGCAGCAGTCGTGGCTCTTGAGGGTTCAGGTGAATTCACTAAAAAAGTTTGTAAAATATATGAAAATAGAATTGACATGGTAATAAATACTTTAAAAGAATGCAAAATTGAAGCTAAAAAACCTAAAGCAACATTATATGTGTGGGCAAAGGTGCCGGAAGGATTTAATTCAGATTCATTTACTATGAAACTTTTAGATAAAGCAGGGGTCTTTGTAACTCCAGGAACTGCTTTTGGAAGATATGGTGAAGGCTATATTCGAATATCAGTTACTCAACCTGATGACTTGATAGAGAAAGCTATGAATAAATTAAAGAAGTTTATGAAAAAACATTAGTATAAATATCATTGCATTTATTTTTATTTATTCTTTTTTTATCTTCTCCCTTGGTGGGAGGGAGGGAAATTTAAGGATTTATTCCGTTATAACTCCTTCTTTTAGAATTTCTATTACCCTATTTAAGATTTTAGGATAATAATTATTGATTTCACCTTTCAAAAGGTGATTTAAAATATCTTCTGACCCTCTTTCTTCAACTTTAACTTGATCTTCAGACCCCTCTTCAGGTTGGATTTCTATAATTTCTATAAATAGAGTATCAGGTGGGGCAAAATTTAATTGAGTGTGAATTGGATATCCTTCTGTAGCTTTATTCATATATCTTATCAAATAGGAAAAATACCCCTCATTTTCAGCTTGATTGTTATCAGCTTGAAATCTTATATAATTACAGCTTATAGCATCAATGAAATTGATTGCTTCTCTTTCTTTCCAAAAATTTTCATCTTCTGGAAGATATTCAAGTGCTAATGGATTATTTAGGTCGTATCTATCCACAGAACCCTCAATATCAATTAGATATTTTATAAATATTTTTGGATATCTTGCTAATGCTCCTGTAGCAGTAGTAATACCAGTTCCAAAAGTTAAAATGCTTATTTCACTCTCATCTACCTCAGGTTGATGTTTGATAAAGTTTAATACAATAATCAAATCATCCTGCGATTTAAAACCACCTAAATCAGTTTCTCCAGAACTTTTTCCTGTTCCCTCAGGATCGAAATGCAGAACTATTAAATCATTTTTTGCTAAATTGTTAGCATTGAAGATTAAATTAGGATTATCAAATTCATTACTACCCTCAAATGTATCTTGAACTAATATAAGTACTGGAAGTTTGTTATTAATGTTAGCTTTAATAGGAATATGAAGATGAGTATAGATTTTTTCACCACTTAGAGATGTAATCCAAATTTCTTCTTCTAAGATCTCAGTTTCTTTAAAATCTCCTTGTTCAATCTTTACCTCTTCAATTGTTGAAGTATTTTCTTCATCGATTTCTCTGTATACTGTTAAGAAGGTATCATAAATAGTGCAACCATTGAACAGTGTAATACTCAAGAAAATAATGAATATATAGGTGACAATAGGAATAATCTTATTTTTATGTTTTAAGTTACTTTTATTATTAGTTATTTTTATCATTTTAAAAATAGCTTTTAGAAACTTTGAAAAAGGATATGATGGTTATTATTATATCTACCAATAAAAATATTGTACTATCTAAGCTTGGTGTTTACAATTTAATAAAATTTTACCCTTATTTAAGATGAAGGATTAATAGATTTTTTTAAAAACAACTCTTAAATAGTTCATAATTAATAAAATTTTAACACTTTCTATCAATAAAATTTTAACATTTTTTATCAACGAAATTTTAACACTTTCTATCAATAAAATTTTGATACTCTAATTTTTAGCATTAAATTAAGTGTATATTTTATTATATTAATTACAATAAAAGGCTCTTCTCAAAAAAAGTGTAGTCAATATTATTTATTTAATAACATACTTTCGTTATATACATAAATATATTTTAAATCTTATGTTGTATTAGGAAGCATTGGATTACTAAATCTTATGACCTCTTAAGCTAAAATTATCAAGATCCATGCTGATATTATTAAGATTCATGTTGACATTATCAAAATCTATATTTGCAATTTCATTTGATTGACATGTTGAACATTTCTCTGGACTAACTTCTGACCATGCATTCTCATCTGATAACAAGTAAGCCCAACTTAACTCTCCATCTTCATATTGTGAAATGTGAGCTTTTCCACTCTCGCTAACATGGCCATCAAAATAATCGGTGTTTCCGCATTTCTTACACTTGTACATTTTTACTCCCTTCATTTATTTAATTAAAATATTTTCTTTTGTTTTTTTACTTTTATTTAAATAAAATGTTTTTTAGTTTTGACTCTTATTTAAATTTTTTAAAAATTAAATATTTATTACTCTTTTATTTATTTTTTTATTTTTCTCCTATTAAAATTTTTTAAATAAACTCTTTTGTTACACCTCACAGTTTTAATTAGATTAATAAAATATATTTTTATTTTCGTTTAAGGGCTATTTTTACTTTTTTAAAAAGAAACACCTTAATAAAATTGTTTAATTCTCTGTAATTACCATATATTATAGCATATTATCGTATTTTGTCAATTAATTTTACTAATTTTTTCGATTTTATTTAAATATTACTTATAATTGGAAGTATCAAAATGAGTCATAAAAAAGAGTTATTCTAAAAAAAAATAGAATATTTGTTGGAAAAAATTGGTTTTCAAGCAAAAGGAATGTATTTTGAACACGAAGATACAGAATATTCTGTTCAAATCCTTCCCTCACCTCCCTCAGTTGGGGCTGAACCTGTAAAAAAAATTGATTCAATAAGAAAAGGAAATATGGTTTTAAAACTTTTATCATCAACAGATAGTGTTAAAGATCGTTTAGCAGCATATTATTACTGGAATGATAAACAATCTTTAGATCAAGCTATTTCTATATGCGGAGATAACTCCATAGATTTAAAAGAGGTTGAGAGATGGTCAAAAAATGAGGGTATGGAGAATAAGTTTGAAATATTTAAGAGACATTTAAAAAGAATAAAAAATATTTGGTAAAATAAATAGATAAATTTTTTATATATTTTAATATATAGTTTTGGTTTTTTATGCTAATAAATGAAGATTTGGGATTAGATTGGAATATCTGTTCTTGTCCAAGGATTAAATGTACTGAAAAGAATGTTATAAAATGAACTAACCCAACAGCTACTACTTGCCTCTCTCACCATTGAAAAAATAAGACCATGTAAAGTTGCTATAATAAATTTTGTTGTAGAACTATCTCCAGGTATAGAGTTAAAGTAAATTAATTTATATATTCCAAAAAGAACTGCAGATATAAGAACTGCCCAGGATAAAATATCTCTTTCTTTAAATCTTATTAATGTTTGAGGGAATAGCTTTCTTAAGTTACTATAGATATATCCTCTAAAGAAAAATTCTTCTAATATCGGTATAAGAAGAGTGTAATTATAAAAACTGTAACGCCAGGGA
>JAHJRV010000018.1 GCA_018830725.1 Actinomycetota bacterium
CAGATTATGTAGCTCTTCCTGAAGTATGTGCATGGAAAAATTCTGAAAAGATACCGTTTGAATTTGCATCAGTTCAGGAACCCTTGGGTAACTCTGTTTATGCAACTTTGGAAGGTGGAGGTGTTACAGGTAAAAAAGTGGTAATTTTTGGTTGTGGACCAACTGGTCTATTTGCAGCAGGAGTTGCAAAAGTTTCAGGAGCATCAGAAATAATATCTGTTGGAAAGCACGAATTCAGAATGGAAATTGCTAAAAAGATGGGAGCTGATCATATATTGAAATATCCAGATGACGATATTGTAAAATTAATAACAGAAATTACTGATGGAGAGGGAGTAGATGTAGTTATTGAAATGACAGGTAGTCAGGATGCTATAAATCAAGGCCTTTCAGTTTTAAAAAAAGGAGGGAGATTTACAGCGTTTGGTATTCCTTCGGGAAAAGTTGAAATAGATCTTGCAAATGATATTATTTTTAAGGGAGCAAATATTGTTGGAATATCCGGGAGGAAGATGTTTGACACTTGGTATAGAGTTGCTGGACTACTTGAATCAAAGCGGATTGACATATCTCCTGTTATTACACATAAATTTCCTTTGGAGGAGTTTAAAAAAGGCTTCGAGCTAATGATGTCTGAGGAGAGAAAAGCAGCAAAAATATTATTATTTCCGTAAAATATCATTTTAAAATAAAAATAATGTATTAATAGGAGGTGTTGTAAATGAGTCACCACATGAAATTTTTGGATGAAGCTCTTGATAATTTAAGGAAAAATAAAATATTCAGAGAGCTTACAGTTATAGAGGGAGCTCAAGGTCCAAGAGTAAAAATAGGAGGAAAAGAGGTAATAAATCTATCCTCAAACAATTATCTTGGTCTTAATACCCACCCTAAGTTAAAGGAAGCAGCTTTAAAAGCTATAGAAAAATATGGGGTTGGTTCTGGAGCAGTTAGAACTATCGCAGGTACATTAGATATTCATAAGAAATCGGAGGAAAGAATTGCAGAGTTTAAGAAAACAGAAGCAGTGGTACTTTTTCAATCAGGGGGACTTGCTAATCAAGGAACAATTCAATCCATAATGGGAAAAGATGATGTAATATTTTCTGATGAATTTAATCACGCTAGCATAATAGATGGTTGCAGGTTGAGTAGAGCAGAGATTAAAGTTTATCCTCATAAGGACATGGGGGTCCTTGAAAACTTACTCAAAGAGTATAAGGGAACTGGAAAGAAGCTTATTGTATCTGATGGTGTTTTTAGTATGGATGGTGATATATGTCCTCTTCCAAATATCGCTGAGTTAGGTGAAAAGTATGAGGCAATAACTATGGTGGATGATGCTCATGCAAGTGGAGTATTGGGCAAGAACGGGAGAGGAACAGTTGATCACTTTAATTTACATGGAAGAATTGATATACAGATGGGAACTCTTTCTAAAGCAATTGGTTGTATGGGAGGATATATAGCAGGGAGCAAATCACTTAGAGATTATCTTATTCATTTTTCAAGACCATTTTTATTTAGCACGTCCCATCCACCAAGTGTCCCAGCATCAATCTTGGCAGCAATAGATGTATTGGAAAATGAACCAGAAATATTAGACACTCTCTGGTCAAATGTGAACTTTTTTAAAGGAGAACTAAAGAATTTAGGATTTGATACAGGTATAAGTGAAACACCTATCACTCCTGTTATTGTGGGAGAGGCTTCAATAGCTGTGAAAATGAGTGATAGGCTTCTTGAAGAGGCTATATTTGGACAAAGTATAAGTTTTCCCACAGTTCCAAGGGGAAAAGCGAGAATAAGAACAATTGTAACAGCTGCTCATACAAAAGATGACCTTTCCATTGCTTTAGAGAAGTTTGAGAAAGTTGGAAAAGAGTTAGCTATAATTTAAAAGTGAATTTTATTTATTAAAACTTTAATAAGGTAGGACAAGACTTTACAAGAATGGGGTCTATAATTAAAAAATGAGTAAAGTTGCAATTGTAAAATGTGAAAATTATGAAGAAGATGTAGTAAAAAAAGCAGTAGAAAAATCCATAAATTTATTGGGTGGAATTTCAAATTTTATAAATGAAAAAGATAAAGTATTAATAAAACCAAATCTTTTAAGAGCAAGTTTACCTGAAAGTCTAATAATAACATATCCTGCTTTAATTAAATCAGTTGCAAAACTTGTTAGAAATTTGGGTGCCGAAGTTACTATTGGAGATAGCCCTGGTGGTACATTTACAAAAAATTCTCTCTCTAAAGTTTATAAAATTTCTGGATTAACAGATGTTTCAAATGAAACAGGTGCTAAGCTAAATTGGAATACAAATTACTCTACCAAACCTAATCCAGAAGGACTAATAGTAAAATCTTTTGAAATAATAGATGCAGTTTCCAAAGCAGATAAGATTATCTCTATTTCTAAGCTAAAAACTCACGGTTTTACTTATATAACTGGAGCTGTTAAAAACTTATTTGGATTAATACCAGGTCTTAAAAAAATTGGATTTCATACAATGTTTCAAAATGTAGACCATTTCTCACAGATGTTGCTTGATTTATATATTTTAACAAAACCAGCACTCAACATAATGGATGCAGTAATTGCAATGGAAGGGAGCGGACCATCAGCTGGTGATGCTAAAAAGGTAGGATTGATACTAGCAAGTGATGATGCAGTCTGTTTGGATTTAGTTGCAACCTATATTATAGGTGTGAATCCATTGAAAGTACCAACTTTAAAAGCTGCCATAGATAGAGGTATGATTAGTGGAGAGATTTCAGATATAGAGATTGTTGGAGAAGATATAAATTCAGTAAGAGTATTAGATTTTAAACCACATCCAACTGAACGAAGGGATTTTTGGTTTTATCCACCAGTTATTCGCAAATGGGCTATAAAAAATTTAAACTCAACACCTATTATTAAATCAAATTGCATTGGTTGTGGAGTATGCATAAAAAATTGCTCGGTAAATGCTATGAAGTTAATATCAATAAATAAAATGTCAATAGATAAAGATGTAAAGAAAAAAGCTAATATTGACTTGAAAAAATGTATCAGATGTTATTGCTGTCACGAACTGTGTCCGGAAAAAGCAGTGGGATTAAAAAAACCTTTCCTTTTAAAAATGATTTCATTAAAATCCTAATTTTAAATAGGTGCTTTATTTATCTTGTCATTGCGAGAGACGAAGTCTCGAAGCAATCTCATATATTTTTAATTGTATTTTAAAAAATTGAGAGGTGGAATTTTGAGAGAAGAATTTATTGATTCATTAATAAAAGCTGAAAAATCAAAAATTATATTGGTAGTTATTGACGGAGTAGGAGGATTGGCTTTACCAGGTGGTAAGGGAACAGAATTGCAAATTGCAAACACACCCAATCTGGATGCATTAGCTACAGAGTCATCATGCGGTTTATTGGAGCCAATTGGTGCTGGAATTACTCCTGGAAGTGGTCCTGCACATTTAGCACTTTTTGGATACGATCCTATAAAAAATAATATGGGAAGAGGTATTTTATCTGCTCTTGGAACAGGATTTAATCTCACATCAGATGATGTTGCAGCGAGAGTAAATTTCGCAACAGTAGATGAAAAAGGTAGAGTCTTAGATAGAAGAGCAGGAAGGATAAAAACTGAACTTAATAAAAAACTTTGTGAAAAGATATTGAAAAATATTAAATTAGATCCATCTATTAAATTTTTTCTATACCCAGAGAAAGATTATAGGGCAGTGCTTATTTTAAGAGGTGATGATCTTTGGGGAGATTTAGTAGATACAGATCCTCAAAAAATAGGTGTAGTTCCACTTCAGCCGAAAGCAACAAACACTCGTTCCAAAAAAACTGCAAAAATTGTTTCTGATTTTATATCGCAAGTAAGAATTATCTTAGCTGATGAGAAACTTGCAAATATGATTCTTTTAAGAGGATTTGATAAATATATTCCCTTTAAATCAATAAAAGAGAGGTATAGTTTAAAAGCCTTAGCAATTGCTGAGTACCCAATGTACAAAGGAATGGCTAAATTATTAGGAATGGAAATAGCAAAAAATATATCAGGATTAGATAGTCAAATTGAAGCTTTAAAAAAGAATTATGATAAGTATGATTTCTTCTTCTTTCATATAAAAAAGACAGATAGTTTTGGTGAGGATGGAGATTTTGATGCAAAAGTAAAAGAAATAGAGAAAGTTGATGCTATGATTCCTGAGATTGTTGAACTGAACCCAGATGTTTTGGTTGTTACATCTGATCATTCTACACCTGCATTGCTTAGGTATCATAGTTGGCATCCTGTTCCTGTAGTGATTAAATCAATTTATGCAAGAAAGGATTCAGTTACAAAATTTGATGAAATAAGCTGTGCAAATGGAATATTAGGATTAAAACCAACAACAGATTTAATGCCACTTGCTTTGGCTTGTGCTAATAGATTGAAAAAATTTGGTGCGTAGATAATTAATATGTAATTTGCCTTTTATTTTATAATATATCTTGTAAAAAAAATAAGTAGAAAAAATAAAATTAATAATTGATAAGATTGATGATTAGAAATGCCATATAGCAAAATAGTTATGGATCATTTTTTAAATCCAAGAAATGTGGGAGAAATAGAGGATGCTGACGGAATAGGGGAGGTTGGTAACCCTATCTGTGGTGATCTTATGACTTTTTATATAAAGGTAAAAAACAATAAATTAGAGGATATAAAATTTAAGACTTTTGGATGTGGAGCTGCAATAGCAGTTTCATCTATTGTTTCTGAAACTGCAAAGGGTATGAACTTAGATGAGGCTGAGAAAATAACCAGTAAAAAAGTAGCTGAAATGTTGGGAGGTTTACCACCCCAGAAATTTCATTGCTCTAACTTAGGAGCAAAAGCATTAAAAAAAGCTATTGAAAACTATAGAAAAAAAGCAGGTAAATTAAATAGAGAAATTAAATCTAAATAATTAATTTAAGAAAACTATAGACTTCTTTCTTCGGGACCATCATAAATTATCTGATCAAGCGGCACAGCTTTAAAAGGTTTTTCCCTTTCTTCTTGTTCAATTGCATGAGCAACAAGTCCAGCAGCCCTTGATACAATATAAAAACCCTTACCATATTTATAAGGAAATCCCATATCTGATATGATAGATGCAATTGCTCCATCTACATTTAGAATTATTTTTTTATTTAACATATTTTTAATAGATTGCTCAATCTCAGATACTAGCTTACAATGCCCTCCATAAATTTTGAGATCTTTTGCTAATTTTAATAATTTCTTAGTTCTTGGATCAGATTTATGGTATGGATGACCAAATCCAAGTACCCTTTTCTTTTGCAAGTGATGTTTCTGTACTATTTCATCAGCTATTTGTGATAAAGTTTTATTTTGTTTTTCACTCTCTTTTACTCCTTCTTGGAGAATCTTTGCACATCCCTCAATTGAACCTCCATGATATTCACCTAATGCTATAATACCTGATGCTACACTCGCTTGCAGGGGAACACCTGATGATGCTACAAATCTTGTTGCATCAGCAGATGGAGCAGCTAAGCTATGATCGCAGCCTGACACTAACATTGCATTCATCATTTTACCCTCTTCTTTAGTAGGAAATTTTCCCATCCATAGAAGATATACAACTTCACAAAAACTCTTTTTTCCTATAATTTTATCTAAAGCATAACCTCTAATTATGATTTTGTTAGGTTCAACTTTGGATATAGCTGTTCTCCACTCAAATTTCTTCTCTTTCATTTTCCCTCCTGAAAATCAAGAGCTTTTACATTTAAATTCTCTAATATAATTTTTTTATAGTGATTGCTTTTTGAGGGCATTTTTCTAAACAAAGATTACAAAATACGCATTCATCTTCATTTTCCTCAATAACTGAAATTATTCCATTATTCTCTTCTAATTTTTCAAATTTAAAAATTTCAACAGGACAAACCTCTTCACATATTTTACAATTTTTAACTTTTTTACATTTATTATTATTAATTTCTACTTTTACAAACATTCCCATAATTTTCACCATAAAAATATAATATTTTTAGCTTAATGATTCTTTTACATAATCAACTAATTGAGTTAGCGTATCTGCTACCAATACGCCAGCTCTTTTAAATGCTTCAATTTTTCCTTTAGCTGTTCCCTTTCCTTTTTGCACAATGACACCAGCATGTCCAAATCTCATTCCAGGCATCTCATCAACAAATCTTCCACCTATAAAAGCTATTACAGGTTTAGAATATGAATGTTCAATTATATATCTAGCCGCATCCTCTTCTTGTGTACCTCCAGGTTCACAGAAAAGAACAACAACTTTTGTTTGAGTGTCTTTTTCAAAAAGAGGGAGTAGTTCTCTAAATGTCATTCCAACAATTGGGTCCCCACCAACACTGATGCATGTACTTTGTCCTATTTCATTACTGGTTAATAAATTTGCAAGCTCTGTTGTCATTCCACCACTAGTAGAAGCAATTCCAGCTGGACCTATCATATATGATTTTTTTGTTTCAATTTGTGGTCCGCCAATAGCTCCAACCTTAGATTTACCAGGTGAAATTATTCCTAATGAGTTTGGTCCTATAACTTTTGTACCTTTTTGTTCTGCAAAATCTAAAATCAAAACTACATCTTTTTTTGGGATTCTCTCAGTAAAAATTACAATAAGCTTTATATTTGCGTCTATTGCTTCTAATGCAGCATCTTTTGCAAAAGGAGGAGGTACAGATATGATTGATGTATTTGCTATAAAGTTTTTCACTACATCATTAACACAATCAAAAACAGGGATTCCATGAATAGTCTGTCCTCCTTTTCCTGGAGTTACACCACCAACCACATTAGTACCATAATCAAGCATATATTTAGTAAATAATGATGCTTCTCTCCCTGTAATTCCCTGAACCAAAACTCTTATTTTCTCATCTATTAAAATACTCAATTATCTCTCCATTTATAAAAAAATAAATCAATCATTTATTATCTTTAATTAGGAAATCATTTCAACTGCTGCTTTTGCAGCTTGATCTATAGAATAACTCCTATCCATATATTTTATTTTGTATTTTTTAAGAATTCTGTATCCATCCTCTTCATATGCACCTGCACTTCTAAATAAAACTGGATATTCACTTGGATTTATATCTAATTCAACCATTGCTAAAATTACTCCTCTTGCCACAAGATCTACTCGGGTGTTATTTAAAACATTAGTTATAACTGCTAATCCTTTTATGTCTGGTTTTTTTAGAATCAGTTTTGTTAGTTCTTTTACTTTCTTAACTGTAGGGTTACCACCAATTTCACAATAATTTGCTGGTTTTCCACCATGATATCTTATAGCATCAAAGATAGTAAGGGATGCCCCACCTCCTCCGATTAATAATCCCAAATCTCCATCAAACTCAACAACTCTGCCTGCAACACCTCTGTGGTCAATCTTATCAATTTTTTCTGCTTCTATTTCAAACTTTGTAGGAATTCTTGGGCTGTCTTTCCTGATTGGTATTCCTAATTGCTCTAATTCTTTATGTCTATAAAGAGCTTCCTGTTCAAGTTCTAAATGGGCATCTGCTGCAATCAATTCTCCATCTTGAGTCAATATCAAAGGATTTATTTCTGCTAAATCACAATCATATTTTTTAAAAATATTAAATAATTTAACAGCAATACCTGCAGCCTTAAACATATCTTTTGACTTCAGCCCCATATTTTTTGCAAGTAATTTTCCTTGATAGTTTTGAATTCCCCAGATCATATTAACAGGTAAAGTAAAAACCTTTTCTGGATATTTTTTAGCTACTTCATTGATGTCAATACCACCAAGAGAAGATGAAATTACTACAGCAGTTTTTTGAGATATGTCATAAGTTATTCCAAGAAAAAGCTCAGCAGATGGAAATAATCTTTCTTCTACTAAAACCTTTCTTACTTCAAATCCCTTTATTTTTAATGAAAATAGCTTTCTTGCTAATTGTTTTGCCTCTTTGGGGTTTTTTGCAAATGATATTCCTCCAGCCTTTCCTCTACCAGTAGCTAAAATTTGAGCTTTTATAGTAACTTCTTTTTTAAGATTCTCTACAATCTTTTCTACTTCATCTGGAGTTGAAGCTAAATAACCCTCAGGTATGGGGATACCCTCTTTTTTAAATATAATTTTGCTTTCATACTCATATAATTTCATTAATGACTCAATCCTTAATAATAAAACTTCTTAAGGTAATATGATTGGTATTACTCTTCTCCTATTTTAGGTCAAATTGAGATATATATTTATAAAACAAGTAGAATAATTTTACACGAAAAATAAATAAATGTAGAATAATAACTAATTCACTACTATTTAGGGTTTTAAATATTACAATAGGAGGTTATTTTATAAATGGTTGTAAGGAAAAGAAAATTAAAAATAGTACTTGGTGTAATTGGCTCTGATGTTCATGCAGTTGGAAATAAAATACTCGAAAATGTATTGACTGAAGAAGGATTTAAAGTAATAAATATTGGAGTTCTCTCCTCTCAAGAGGATTTTATAAATGCTGCAATTGAAACTGCAGCAGATTTGATTGTTGTTTCATCATTATATGGTCATGGTGAAATAGATTGCAGAGGAATGAGGGAAAAATGTATTGAAGCTGGAATTGGTGATATCCCATTATATGTTGGTGGAAATTTAGTTGTAGGAAAGCAGGATTTTG
Organism: Actinomycetota bacterium; assembly: GCA_018830725.1. NCBI lineage: Bacteria > Bacillati > Actinomycetota > Actinomycetota bacterium. Next base: position 8,704 of record JAHJRV010000018.1, read on the forward strand.
TTGAAGTTAAAAAGATTTTTGAAGAGATGGGATTTAACAGGGCTTATCCTCCTGGAACATCTCCTCAGCAATTAATTGATGACATAAAAAAAGATTTTAAAAATAAGTAGGAGATTTTTTATTTTGAGAACAGCTCTTTTAATCGATTTTGGAAGTACATTTACCAAATTGGTAGCAATAGATTTAGAAAAAGAAATATTCTTAGGGAGTTCATATTATCCAACAACAGTAGAAACTGATGTGATGATTGGATTTCAAGATGCATTAGATGTATTGAATAAAAAGATATCTAAAAAAGATGAAGATTATGATTTAAAATTAGCTTGTAGTAGTGCTGCTGGAGGTTTAAAAATTGTAGCGGTAGGCTTAGTTCCCCTCTTAACTTCACAAGCAGCTAAAATCGCAGCTTTAGGAGCTGGTGGAAAAGTTTTAAAAATTTACAGCTATAAATTAACTGCAGACGAAAGAGATGAAATTGAAATTTTAAAACCGGACTTAATACTGCTTTCAGGTGGAACTGATGGAGGAAATGAGAAGGTAATAATTCATAATGCAAAGGTTTTAAGCCAACTAAAGATAGATGTTCCAATTGTTTATGCTGGGAATAAATGTTCAGCAACTATAGCAAAGAGAATTTTAAAAGAAAATAAAAAGTTTGTATCGATAATAGAAAATATCTTACCTGAGTTAAATTATTTAAATATAGAACCAGCTAAAGCATTAATAAGAAAACTCTTTCTATCAAATATAATCAAAGCAAAAGGTCTTTCAAAAAGGATGGATTTCTTATCGAGTGTCTTAATGCCTACCCCATCAGCTGTTTTAAAAGCTGGAGAATTATTAGCAAAAGGTACAGATAATGAGGAAGGTATTGGGGATTTAATGTTAATTGATGTTGGTGGAGCTACTACTGATGTTTGCTCATATTCATTAGGACTACCAGGTACAGGTAGTTTTGTTGTAAAGGGTCTTCCTCAACCTTATACAAAAAGAACAGTTGAGGGTGATTTAGGAATTCGCTTTAGTGCTATGAATCTTTTAAATACAGCCAAAAAGGAAAATTTTATGAAGAAATGGAAAATAAAATTAAAGAACTTGGATAAGGAAGTTGAAAAGCTATCAAGAAATATTAATTTTATTGCTAAAGACGAGAAAGATATTGAGGTAGATAAGTTACTATCTGCAATATCTACTAAAATTGCAATAAATAGGCATGTAGGAAAGTTTCAAACAAAATATACACCAATAGGTCCAGTAAATATTTTATATGGAAAAGATTTAAGAGATATCCCTACTGTATTAGGAACTGGTGGGGGTGTGATAAAAGATAAGAATCCAAAGTCTATTTTGGAAAAATCTATATTTGATGAAGATGAGCCATACATATTGAAGCCAAAATCTCCAAAATTTTTATTAGATAAATATTATATAATGTTTGCTGTTGGACTTTTAGCTCAAAAAATGCCAGACTTAGCTTTAAGGTTATTAAAAAAGAATCTCATTTATATATAAAAATAAAGAATTTAGAATATATTGGGTGATGAGGATTGGAGATAAAAAATATCAGGTGGGAAGAAGAAGAATTTCTTAAAAAGAGAAAAGAAGTACTAAAGAGCTGGCCAACAGGTTCTCAAGTAGATTTAAAGGAATCGATAAATTATCATAGAGCCATTCCAAAAAACAAAGTTTCAAAATGGGTTCTTGAAAAAGCAAAAAATGAGGGAAGAACCTTAACTCAACCAAGGGCAGGAGTTGCTTTAATAGATGACCATATTGAACTTCTTCGATTTTTAGAAAAGGAGGGGATGGCTGACCTCCTACCAACTACTATTGACAGCTATACCAGGTTAAATAAATATGAGGAAGCCCAGAAAGGAATAGAGGAGAGTATCAGGTTGGGCAGGTCGATGTTAAATGGTTTTCCTGCTGTAAATCATGGAGTTAAAGGTTGTAGGAAAGTTTGTGAGTCTGTTAATGTACCAGTTGAAGTTCGTCACGGAACTCCTGATTCAAGATTATTAGCAGAGATAACCTTGGCAGGAGGTTTTACAGATTTTGAAGGTGGAGCCATAACTTATAATATTCCTTATTCAAAAAATGTTCCAATTGAGACAAGTATTAGAAATTGGCAATATGTTGATAGATTAATAGGATATTATCAAGATAATGGTGTATCTATAAATAGGGAATCTTTTGGACCCTTAACAGGAACTTTAGTTCCTCCATGTATCTCCCATGCAGTTTCTATTGCAGAAGCATTACTTGCTGCAGCTCAAGGTGTAAAAAGTATAAGTGTTGGATATGGACAGTGTGGAAATTTGATTCAGGATATAGCTTCTATAAAATCATTGTCAATTATAACAGAGCAGTATCTAAAAGAATTTGGATTTACTGATATTTTAGTAACTACAGTATTTCATCAATGGATGGGAGGGTTCCCTCAAGATGAAGCTGAAGCATTTGCTGTAATTTCATGGGGAGCAGCAGCTGCTGGTCTTGGAGGTGCAACAAAAGTTATTGTAAAAACCCCACATGAGGCATATGGTATTCCTACTAAAGAAGCAAATGCTCTTGGGCTTAGAGCAACGAAACAGATTTTAAACATGGTTAAAGATCAGAAGCTATTAGATATGGAATCGATTGAAAAAGAGATTGATATTATAGAAGAAGAGACAAGATCTATCTTAAAGGTAGTATTGAATTTAGGAAATGGTGATATTGCAATTGGTCTGGTAAGAGGATTTGAAGCGGGAGTAATTGATATTCCATTCGCTCCGAGTCGTTTTACCAAAGGAAAAATAATTCCAATAAGAGATAATAATGGTTCCATCAGATTACTGAATGTTGGAAATCTACCTTTCTCAAAAAAAATAAGAAATTTTCACAAAAAAAAGTTAGAGGAAAGGGGAAAAGCTGAAAATAGGAAACCATCATTTAAAATGGTAGTGGATGATATATATGCTATAAGCAGAGGTTATTTAGTTGGAAGACCAGAAAAATAAATTTTTATTAACTTTAAAAAATTTTATAACTTCATTAGAAGGGGAGGTTAATAAATAATGAAAATAAAAAAAGTAGTTGCTTCAAAGGGATTTGCAGGTTTCTATTATGATGATCAAGCAGCTATAAAATCTCATGCAAAACATGATGGGTTCGCCTATTCAGGAGAACCTATTACTCCAGGCTTTAGTACAATAAGGATTGCTGGTGAAAGCATTTCAGTCATGTTAGTTTTGGATGAAGGTAGAATTGCATACGGTGATTGTGTAGCTGTTCAGTACTCTGGAGCAGCTGGTAGAGATGCACTTTTTTTAGCTGATGATTATCTTCCTATTATAAATGAGAAAATTGCACCATTAATGGTTGAACGTGAGATAGAAAATTTCAAGAATATGGCTGAAGAGTTAGATAATTTAAAAGTTGATGGAGAACGATTACATACTGCACTTCGATATGGAATAACCCAGGCTATTTTAAATGCTGTTTCAAGAAAAAAGCATATTACTATGGCTGAGGTAATATGCCAAGAATATGGTATAGAAATTCAAGGGAAACCAGTTCCAATATTTGCTCAGAGTGGGGATGATAGGTATAACAATGCAGATAAAATGATAATAAAGGGAATTCAAGTTCTTCCTCATGGACTGATAAACAATGTTGAAGAGAAGTTAGGCAGGAGAGGGGAGAAATTAATGGATTATCTATCATGGCTTAGAACAAGAGTGGTTCAATTAGGTAAACCTGATTATAATCCTATATTTCATCTTGATGTTTATGGAACATTTGGACAGGCATTTAATAATGATATGGAAACAATTGCAAAATATATCATGAACTTAGAACGGATCTCTCAACCATATCATCTCAGGATTGAGGGACCTGTTGATGCAGGAAGTAAAGAAGGCCAGATAAAATCTATGCGAGAGTTAAGAACAGAATTAAAGAAAATAGGAAGTAAGACTGAAATAATAGCTGACGAGTGGTGTAATACATTTGAGGACATTAAAGACTTTGTACATGGAGAGGCTGCTGATATGATTCAGATTAAGGCTCCAGATTTGGGAGGAATAAATAATACTATAGAAGCTATTTTATTTTGTAAGAAACATGGTGTAGGAGCATATCTTGGTGGAAGTTGTAATGAAACGGATCGTAGTGCTCGAATATGTGCTCATATAGCTTTAGCAACAGGACCATGTCAGATTCTTGCAAAACCTGGGATGGGAGTAGATGAGGCTGTGATGTTAATAAACAATGAAATGAATAGAACCCTTACACTTATAAAAAATAGATAAGATTGAAATATTATTAATAAATGAATATTAAAATTTTTTAGATTATAATTTATAAATTATAAATATCACTGATTTTTTAAAAAATTAAGAAATATTTTGAAATTAGATTTTTTGTATTTATGAGAGTTTAAATTCTTAATGAAAAAAAATAAAAAGAAGAATGAAGGAGGAGAAAATTGGATTTTCCAGAGGAACTTTATTATTCAAAGGATCATGAATGGGCAAGGGTAGAAGGAAATATAGTAATTGTGGGAATAACCGATTATGCTCAGGATGCATTGGGAGATATAGTATTTTTAGAACTTCCACCAGTTGGTACAGATGTTGAAGCTAATGTACCATTTGCTACAATTGAATCAGTAAAATCAGTTTCAGATGTATACTCACCAGTAACTGGTAAAATAGTGGAAGTAAACGATGCTGTTATAGATGCACCTGAAATAATAAATCAGGATCCATATGGTGAAGGTTGGATGGTTAAAATCGAGATGAATAACCCAGACGAGATAAAAGATTTGATATCTGCTGAAGAATATCAGAAATCTACAGCAGAGTAAAAGAATAAATTTAAAACAAATATTTGGTATTTAATCTAAATCTTCAATATAAATCTTTGTATCTGTATTAATTATTAATAATATTTTTACTGGATATATTATGGATTATACTCCACATTCTAATAAAGAAATCAAGGAAATGCTCTCTTTTTTGGGGATAAAATTTTTGAAGGATTTGTATAACAATATTCCAGACGAAATTAAACAAAAAAAAGAGCTAAAATTACCTGAACCACTAAGTGAAATTGAGCTTTTAGGAAGGTTAAAATTTATAAGTAAAAAAAATATAAGTACAGATAATAAAATTTCATTTCTTGGAGCAGGTAACTATGATCACTTTATACCTTCTGTTGTAAATTACATAATCTCCAAACCAGAGTTTTATACTGCTTATACTCCATATCAGTCAGAATTAAGTCAGGGAATTTTACAATCCATGTTTGAGTATCAGACAATGATGTGTGAATTAACTGGCATGGATATCTCTAACATCTCACTTTATGATGGTGCAACTTCTGTTGCAGAAGCTGCAAATATGGCTATATCTATAAATAAGAAGAAAAAAATCTTAATATCAGAAACTATGCATCCAGAATATCGTCAAGTACTAAAAACCTATATGAAGCCAAGAAAAATAGAGGTTTTTGAAATTCCTATGAAAGATGGTATTACTGATAAGGGGCAAATAAAAGAAAATTTAATAGATGAGTATTCATGTTTAATAATTCCTCAACCAAATTTTCTTGGGAATTTAGAACCCATAGATGAGATATTTCCAATTTTATCGGGTAGTAATACTTTGGCTATCGCTTGTGTTAATCCATTATCTTTAGCATTACTTAAACCCCCAGCTGATTTTGGAGCTGATATTGTTGTTGGAGATGGTCAAATCTTAGGTAATCCACAATCATTTGGAGGACCATCGTTTGGATTTTTAACTTGTAAAAAGAAATATTTAAGAAAAACACCTGGTAGAATTGTAGGTCAAACAGTGGATAGTGCTGGAAATATTGGCTATGTTCTCACCCTTCAAACAAGAGAACAACATATCAGAAGAGAAAAGGCTACTTCAAATATATGTTCAAACCAATCTCTAAATGTATTAGCAGCTTGTGTTTATCTTTCATATGTTGGAAGAGATGGTTTATATGAAATTGCAGAACTTTGCTATAAAAATGCTCATTATCTTTTTCAAAAATTAGTAGCTATTAAAGGAATAGACCAAACGTTTAATTCTAAATTTTTCAATGAATTTGTTGTTTACATTGATTTGGATTCAACTGAATTGAAAAAAATATTATCAAAAAAAGGAATTTTAGGACCAATATGTTTAGAAGAATGGTACCCATCTCTCAAAAAAAGATACCTTTTTGCTGTTACAGAAAAAAGAACAAAAGATGAGATGGATTTATTAATAGATACATTAAACAAAGCATTAAAGGTAAAATAAATTAAATGTAGGGCAAGGCTTTAGCCTTGCTTAATAATGCAACCCTAAAGGGTTGCCCTACATATAAAAATATATTAAATTTTAAAGGTTTTTAGATATGAATGATAGGTTAATATTTCAAATACCCTATTTAGAAAAAGGTAAACAAATTTTACCAACTGTACCAAATGAAATTTCTTCTATAGAGATTGATATTCCAGATAATTTAAAACGCAAAAAAGCTCCTGAATTACCTCAAATAAGTGAACCACAGTTGATTCGACATTATAATAAGCTTTCAAAGAAGAATTTTGGAGTTGATAATGGGTTTTATCCTTTGGGATCATGTACCATGAAATATAACCCGAAAATCAATGAAGAGATATCCAGGCTAGAGAATTTTGTCAATATTCACCCATATCAAGGTGAAGAAGATATACAAGGTGCTCTCCAGCTCATGTATGAGTTAGATGTTCTTTTATGTGAAATAACAGGTATGGATAAATTCACATTGCAGCCATCAGCTGGAGCTCATGGAGAATTAACAGGTTTATTTATTATAGATGCTTATCATAGAGAAAAAGGTAATAAAAGAAAAAATATTATAATCCCAGATTCAGCTCATGGTACTAATCCAGCAAGTGTTACTATGGCAGGTTATAATGCTGTTGCAGTTGATTCAGATGAAAATGGTAAAGTGGATCTAAAAAAATTAAATGAACTTTTAGATAAAGAAACTGCTGGATTGATGTTAACAAATCCAAACACATTAGGATTTTTCGATGAAAATATTTTGAAAATCTCAAAGATGGTTCATGATATAGGTGGTTTAGTATATTATGATGGAGCAAATCTAAACGCTATAATGACAGTATCCAAGCCACGGGATATGGGTTTTGATATTGTTCATCTCAATCTTCACAAAACATTCTCTACACCACATGGTGGTGGAGGACCAGGCTCAGGTCCTATTGGAATAACTAAAGAACTTTCTAAATTTCTTCCTATCCCTACTGTAGAGTTAAATAATAAAGGAAGATATTATCTTGACTATGATAGAAAAGATTCAATTGGCAAAGTAAAAGCTTTTTATGGGAATTTTAATGTATTAATTAAAGCTTATGCATATATTCTCTCTTTAGGGGCAAAAGGGTTAAAAAGGGCGAGTCAATTAGCAGTTTTAAATGCAAATTATTTAAAGAAACATTTAAGTAAATATTATCATCTTCCATATCCAGAAATTTGTATGCATGAATTTGTCATCTCAGCAATTTGGCAGAAAGAAAGGGGAATAAGAGCTTTAGATATTGCTAAAAGATTAATGGATTTTGATTTTCATCCACCAACAATTTATTTTCCTCTGATTGTAAATGAAGCAATTATGATAGAGCCAACAGAAACAGAAAATAAAGAGACTCTGGATATGTTTATTAAAGCGATGATACAAATAGCAAAGGAATCAGACGAAAATCCAGAAATTTTAAAATCTGCCCCACACAAGACTCCTGTAAAGAGATTAGATGAAGTTAAAGCAGTAAAAGACCTTATATTAAAATATGATTTTAACTAAGCTGAGATATATTTAGCCTTTTCTGTGACTGGTTTTTTCTTTATTACCTTTTCTTTTTCTATTGCTATATCAAAGACCTCATCTACATTATTAACAAATTTTATATCTAAAGCTTTCTTAACAGATTTTGGTATATCTTTCAGGTCTTTTTTATTTTTTTCTGGTAAAATTACTATCTTTAATCCTGCCCTTTGAGCTGCTAATATTTTAGATTTTAATCCTCCGATTGGAAGAACTCTCCCTCGCAAAGTTATCTCACCTGTCATTCCAACATCGTGTTTTACAGATCTATTTTGAAAAATTGATGCCATAGCTGTAGCCATTGTTATGCCAGCAGAGGGACCATCTTTAGGAATTGCTCCAGCTGGTATATGTAGGTGAAGGTCAAAATCTTTGAATTTTTTATTGTCAATTTTTAATTTTTCAGCTCTACTTCGAATATAACTTAATGAGGCTTTTGCAGATTCCTGCATAACATCTCCAAGTTGTCCAGTTAATGTTATTTTCCCATCTCCTGGAAATAGAGTTGCTTCAACTAATATTATATCTCCACCATAAGGTGTCCAGGCTAATCCAGTTGCTATTCCAATCATATTTTTTTTCTCTATTTCACTTGGATAGATTTTAGGAACTCCGAGATATTTCTCTAAATTTCTTGAAATGACTCTCTTGGGCGGTTCTTCGTTAGAAACAATTTCTCTTGCAATCTTTCTACAAATTGTGACTATACTTCTTTCAAGATTTCTAACGCCCGCTTCAGCAGTATATTCCTCAATAATTCCATAAAGTGCATTATCTGAAAATTTAACCTTATATTTTTCTATTCCTTGCTCTTTTAACTGTTTAGGTACTAAAAATTTTTGGGCAATATGAAGTTTCTCTTCTCTACTATATCCTGGAAGATTTAGTGTCTCCATTCTATCTATTAAAGCTGGTGGGATAGTATCTAAAATATTTCCCGTTGTAATAAACAAAACATTAGATAGATCATAAGGAACTTCTAAGTAATGATCTCTAAATTGATTATTTTGTTCAGGGTCTAAAACTTCAAGTAGTGCTGATGATGGATCTCCTCTAAAATCTGCTCCTATTTTATCTATTTCATCAAGCATAAAAACTGGATTTACTGTTCCCACTTGAGCCATTCCTGAAATTATCCTTCCTGGCATTGCTCCAACATAAGTTCTTCTGTGTCCTCTTATTTCAGCTTCATCTCTTATTCCACCTAACGACATTCTAATAAATTTTCTATTTAATGCTCTAGCTATAGATTGGCCTAATGAGGTCTTTCCAGTTCCTGGAGGTCCTATAAAGCAAAGAATTGTTCCTCTGGCTTTTCCTTTAAGTTTTTTAACAGCTAAGTAATCTAATATGTGTTCTTTAACTTTATCTAAATCATAATGATCTTCATCAAGAATTTTCTTAGCATCTGGAATATCCAATTTATCCCTTGTTTTTTTACTCCATGGGATATCTAACATCCAGTCTAAAAATGTTCTTATGTATGAATATTCAGGTGATGCTGGAGGTATGGTTTTAAGTCTTTTTATCTCCTTTAGAGCTTTCTTCTCAGCATTTTTTGGCATCTTTGCTTTTTTAATTTTTGTGTTTAATTCTTTTAATTCTGCTGTTAATTCATCTTCTTCTCCTAACTCTTCTTGTATTGCTTTTAATTGCTGGCGAAGGAAGTAATCTCTTTGGGTCTTACCCATTTCTTTTTGAACTTTACTAATGATTTTGCTTTGAACTTGAAATTTTTTTACCTCTTTATCTAAATAAATACTTAATTTTCCCAATCTTTCTTTTAAATCAAGTGTTTCTAAAATAATCTGCTTTTCTTTTTCCGAAGGTAACATATAGGCTGCAAGCATATCTGTTAATTTATCCAAATCACTAATAGTTATCATTCCAGGTATTGTTAGATGAGCAGGAAATGGTACTCCTAATCCAATTATCTGTTCTACTTGAGCCATTATTAAGGTTTTTAATTCATCGATTTCCTTATCTTCTATTGGGAATATTTTAGACTTAATTCTTTCTACTTTTGCTAAGATGAATGGTCTTTCCTGAATAAAGTCTATCATTTTTATTCTACAGATTGCATCTACATTGCATCTAATACTTCCATCTGGTTGTTTCTGTGTACTTCTGATTTCTGCAGCAGTTCCTATTGTGTATAAATCAGAGGAATTAACACTTCTTTTGTCCTTATCTTTTTGTGTAATGAGTGCAACAATTTTATCTTTTTTGAGTGCAAATTCTAATGCCTTAATTGACTTTTTTCTCCCTACTAATATAGGAATCGAAACATGAGGGAAAACAACGGATTGTATCATTGCAACTACCGGTAAATATTTTGGAATTTCAAAAAGTCTTGGGTTGTCAAAGGAATCTCTCATTATTTATATCCTTTCTTTATTATTTAGTCTTTTCACTATTATTTTAGCAAAAATTTGAAATAATTGTATATTTTTTTCAAATAATTAATAAAAAACAGTAAAAATCAATGAAAATTTAAAAATAATATAGGTAAAAAAGCAGAAAATCAATTAATACAAAATGAAATTGGTGGAGCATACGGGAATCGAACCCGTGTTTCAGGCGTGAGAGGCCTGTGTCCTTGGCCCCTAGACGAATGCTCCACACATAAGAATAAATTAAAATTTTAATATTTTATTTAAACAAAGAGTTTATCAGCTGCTCTTTCTAACATCCTTGTTCCTCTAATCTCAGTTTCAAAAAGAGGAACTATCCCTCTTACATCAGTGAAGCTATTCCAAATCTCATTCATATATCCATCTTGCATCTTTACCCTATTTTTTACAAAGTCAGGAGAATCTTCTTTCACAGTTTCTTTTTCAATTAACATATTTACTACAACACCACCTACTGGTATTCCAAAGTCTTTGAACCACTGTATAAACCTCTTTATTACTGCAATTGGAAGTGCTTCTGGTAGCGTTATAAAGAAGAAAGAAGTTTTTTTATCATCAGTAAGTAATTTTTTAGCATGTTTTATTCTATCCCGGAAATTGAGCAAGTAATCAAGAAGTGGATCTTTCTGCTTCTTCTTACTATAAGAGAGAAGTTCTTTTAAACTTTTAGCTTCCTCTCTACTCTTTAACATCTTATTTATCCATAATCCATAAACAGACGACATTCCTAAAAGCCTTCTTGCATTAGCTGTAGGTGCTGTATCAAAAACATAAACTTCATATTCATCTTTAAACATTATGTCTATCATATTTTCAAACATCGCCGATTCCTCAAATGCCGGATTCATAGTAGCAGATTCTACGAATTCATCTGCTTTAGTTTTTATATCTGCAAATTTTAAAAACCAGCTAATTTTCTGCTTAATTTCTTCTTTGGACTTTTCAATTGTATCTTTAGTATCTATTTCATATGCAAATAGATTATCTTCACCCTCTACTAATGTTGGTTTTCCAAACACATTCTGACCTAAAAGACTTGTAAGGCTATGAACTGGATTGGTTGAAGCCAGTAATGTCTTTTTTCCTTGACGTGCCAACCAGAGAGCCATAGTTCCAGCAAGAACTGTTTTTCCAACTCCACCTTTACCACCAAAAAAGTTATATTTTAAGTCTGGGTGTTCCTGGATAAATTGTTTAATACTCTTTTCTATCAATTTATTCACCTCCATACATGGCTTCAGCCATTTTAGCTACCATATCAAGTCCAGTTATATCTCTTTCAAATTCTGGGATATAACCTAACACCTCTTCACCAAATGTTTCAATTATTTCTTTTGTATAAGTCTTTTGCATCTCTATTCTATGTTTGAGATATTCCGGTATTTTCTTATTAATAAGTTCTTCTGGAATAATTCTATTTACTATATAACCTTGAAGCGGTACTTTAAATTTAGCAAACAATTTTGCTGCCTTTTTCGTATCCAATATAGCCATCTTCTCTGGAATAAGAACGAAAAAAAACGCTGTCTTTTCCATATCTGTTAAGATACTAGACGAAGTACTGATTCTATATTTAATATCCTGCAGTTCTTTTAGTATTAAATCTTCTTCTAATTCCTTATCTCTTTTTATTAATGCAGCTACTTTATCATACTCTCTCATCTCTTCTCTTAAATGTGTAATTTTGCTAATCCACTCATCATAGACACTAGCCATACTTAGATAATAAAGAGCATGTCCTAAAGGAACAAGGTCATAAATATAATAATCATATTCCCCGCTAACTACTATATCAACGACTTTATCAAATATAGCACTCTCTTCCATTGCAGGTTCAGCAGATGCTGCCTGAATATAGTCTTCTATCTCATCTGGTATTTTTTCTAAGCTATACATATCAAATATTTTTTGTCTGATCTCATTCTGGTACTCTTTTATTCTTTTATCAGCATCAATTTCTTGAGCGAAAAGATTTGGCATAATCTCGACAGCTCCCTTTCCAAATATATCTCTTTGGAATATATCTGTTAGGGAAGCTTGTGGATCAACTGAAAAAACAAGGACCTTAAACCCCTTTTTTGCAAGATAATACGCTGTTGCAGCAGAAAAGCTTGTTTTACCTAACCCACCTTTTCCACCAAACATAATATATCTTCTTTCTGGATATTCTTTAAAAAAGTTTTTAAATAAAATTTTAATCACCTCAATTAAAAAATAATATTATTCTCCATTTTTTATTTTTTTTCTACAGTTTCTAATCTTTTTAATGGTTTAAATATCAATAGTTTATGCTAAAGCATCAGTTAAATCTTTTTCACGTAGCATTCTTCTCTTCCAGGTTGATATCTGTGGAACAACATAAGGCAGCAATCTAAGAGAATAATATGGTGGAAGTATAGGCACTCCAAGAAGGTCACCCATTGTAATTAAAATAAATAGGTGTTCCATACTTCCTCTTGTTTTTAAAGCAAAACGAGCCATATCATG
>JAHJRV010000019.1 GCA_018830725.1 Actinomycetota bacterium
ATGTAGAGTTCTTGCAATGGGTGTGCTTGAAAAATATAGAAAGCTTGGAATAAGTGCTATTATGCATTATGAAACATCAAAAAAACTATTATCAAAAGGTTATAAAGGGGCAGAGATGTCCTGGATACTTGAAAATAATGTGATGACAAATCGTGAAATTCAGGCAATGGGAGGAAAGATATATAAAACATACCGTATTTATGACTATAAAATATACTAATTTAGATCATACTTTATTAACTAAAAAATAATATTCTGTAATTTTTTATTGGTAAAAGAGTGGTTTAAACGAAGAAATATAAAATATTTTAAAAATTGAGAAATTATAAATGAAAATAAGAAAATTAATATTTTATCATTGCGATGAGGAGGATCAAAATGTGTGAATTTTGCAACAAACATGGGGAGGGAAAGAAGTGGTACCTCCAAATGAAGAACTATGCGGACGAATTGTTCTATGAGGAACTTTCTTTCACCCAAAAGGAGATTGTTAAGGTCACAAAGCGCATCGAGCGGATAGATCGCTTCCTAGAGAACCTTTTGATGCCAGCGATCAGTGGTGTGTCCAAGATACAAGAAGAGTTACAAGGTGCGCCAGCATCTACCCAGCCTCCCAGGGTTCAACCCAGTGAGGATGAGATCGTGGCACATCGAAAGGTCGAGCAATTCGGTCAGGTACTGCCAATCGAGGACGTTGAAGAAGTGATAGATATGATCGACTCTATCACGAGATTTCCTTGTGGATGCCGGTTCATTACGACAGGGAAAACGGATAAACGATACTGTTTTGGCTTAGGGGCAGACAAATGGGGCATAATAGGCAAGTTTCCTGATGCCGCTTCATCCCTGGAGGTATTGGAAAGGGAAGAGGCTAAAAGAATCTTTCGCAAGTACGATGAGGAAGGGCTGATGCACAGTATTTGGACATGCATAACCCCTTATGTTATGGTCATATGTAACTGTGATCGTGATTGTATTCACTACAAGGAGTATATTGAGAAGAGAGGTGCCCCTTCTTTCTTCCGAGCAGAATACATCTGTAAAGTAGATTGGAACCTCTGCACGGGATGTAAGTCTTGTATGAGTCAATGTCAGTTCGGTGCCAAATTCTACTCCTCTACACTTTCCAAAGTCCATATAGATCCCACTAGGTGTTTCGGATGTGGTGTGTGTAGGGCAGCATGCCCAAATGAGGCTATCACGCTTGTTCCGAGACAAGAAGTTCCTGAGGCTGCCAATATTTGGCTAAGAAATACATCAAGATAAATCTCCTGAGTGAAAGCTGACTTGCTATATAGGGTAAGATGTCAACTTCATCCAATGGGCTATGGAGATGGTTATAACCTAGGTGAAAGTATGGAAGTTTAGAATTCAAGAGCTTAAGGAATATAACATTATGATGGGTCAAAGATTTTTGGTAAAACAGAGACAGGTATGTCTTACTTAGTGGAAGTAGATAAGTAGTGATCGTGAAAAATGCTTCAGCAAGAGAAAATAACAACGAACTTTGAGAGCTCACCCAACCGATTAAACCATCTTTTTTAGATGCTAAAGTTCCTAATTATCTAATCTTTCATTTAGTAATCTTAATATAAAGAAAATTATATTTAGATTTAATATTACAGGTGTTGGGTTTTGTAATGAGTATAATTAAAAAAAATCAAAGGTTTGGAATAAACGCTCTTATGCATTATGAAACATCAAAAAAACTATTATCAAAAGGCTATAAAGGTGCAGAGATGTCCTGGATACTTGAAAATAATGTGATGACAAATCGTGAAATTCAGGCAATGGGAGGAGAAATTTATAAAACATACCGTATTTATGACTACAATATATAATTACTTTTCTTTTTCTTATCTACTTCATTTCTATCTAACAAATCGAATATTAAATTCAATTAGAAAATGCAATTTCTATTTACTCTGCAGCTCCACCAATCATTAAACCAGCAATTGTTAAAATAAAAAGTAATAGAGGAATAATAAAGGTTATTATGAAGGTAAAAATTCCAAGCTTGTATGTTTTGTTACTTCCTTTTTTCTTTTTTAAAATTATGTTTAGGATTATTAAAGGAATCCCAAGAGGTATAGCAAAAATTGGATAACTAAGACCAAACCATATTTTTTGATAAAATTGAGCATTTCTAAACGCTCTACTATTAAACCCTTTTATGAATAAAATTATAAAAGCTAATAAACAAATAATTGAAAGCACAATTATCGCTATCTCAATTTTATTATATTTATCATTCATCATATTCCTCCTTCATAAATTAAGTTAAATTCTATGCCTATTTCTTGTTCTTGTCCTCCATATATAATATAACCATTTTTTATTTCCCCATCTACTTCATTTCCATTTAATAAATTTAGTATTAAATTAAAGGTATATTTACCACTTGAGTTGAAAAAAAGAAATTTACTTTTTAAATTGAAATAATGGGAAAATAAAGGACTATTTGAATTTACATGAACATTATCAGCATATTTATAAACTTGAAAGTATACTCCAGAATCCTCAACAACCAAATCATTTTTACTTCCTATATTAATTATTTCTACATCTGGTCTATATAATGACCCATCCTCTTTTCTATCTCCGTATATATCAGGTTGAGATAATTTTTTAGAGGCATAACTTTCTGGGTCTAAATTAAAAGAAGCTGGAAGATCAGGGTCTATTTCTGGAAAAGGAAGCCAACTTTTATCTGGAAGAAGAAATCCAATTAGTTTTGCAAACCATGGATCTCTTGATGCTCTAGCCAATGAGCTACCTGCACCCTTTATAGGAGAATTTATAGTTATTACTTGATCTATTTTATCCATATACGATTTATTATTTTTATCAGTAACAAATTCCATTATAAGTCTTCCACCCTGACTGAAACCAATTAAATCAATCTCTTTCTTCTCTGGTATTTTGTTTAGATATTTTATCATAGAATTTTTAAAATCAATGTAGCTTCCCTGTGAATCATATCCATTATGGTAAGTACCAGGTCCA
>JAHJRV010000020.1 GCA_018830725.1 Actinomycetota bacterium
ATATTCTTGTACCTTTCAAATAAAAAGGTTTGCTTCTGTCACGAATATATCTCACAGGATCCTTGCTAACATCGATATCTTTTTCTTGTTGGTCAACAGTTATATTTTCTTCATCAAGTACTGGAGCATCTAACTTATACCTATTATATAAATAATTGCAAAGGTCAATTATACTCACATTTAAAATATAATTAGGATTATATTCCTGAATTTCTTTAGAAAGTTCTCTTTTTTTACTCTCAAGAAACTCACTCAAACTACCATCATTAAATAAAAGATTTCGTGTTAGCATTTTCATTTCACATCTTTCACAACTTCCCAATCTTCTGGGATTTTTCCGATTTTTGTTTGCTTAAATTTTGTTTCAATCATTTTATTCTTGTTCCTCTTTGATTTTTGCTTTGATTTTTAAAACAACTTCATCCCCTTTTCTTTTTGTATTAATAACTTCAAATATAATGTCTCCAAAGTTCGGATCCTCTGTATACCCATGTCTCCCATTACATTCTATTGAAAATAAACAATAAGCTCCACAAGTGGACGAAGAATAACTATCAGGTTCATATACTTCTATTTCTTTAAGGTTCAACAACGCCTTAATTTTTCTTTCTTTTTTCCTTCCATTTTTTGTCTGTTTAATTTTTTGATTCATTTTTTATTTCACATCCTTTACAATCGCCCAGTGTCCACCTTTGGCATGTCCAATTCTTTTTAAAAGACCCTTTTTCTTTAAAGACATGATATTTTTATCTACAGCAGTAGTGCTAATTCCTATTCTTTCAGACATTTCCCTTTTAGAAATATAGGGATTCTCATTAACAAGTAATAAGATTTTCCTTTGATTTTCTACCAACCTTTCTACCAACCTTTCTACCAACCTTTCTACCAACCTTTTATTAGAGATTTTCATAGATACAAAATCCAAATATTCATAACTTGGCTTAAATGTAACATAAAAGTAATTTTCTTGAGCATCTATTTCTGGCTCAGGAGCATTCACTTCTTTACAGATTTTCTGCATCCTTCTTATTCCAGATCCAATTTTTTCGCCAAGTCCTATTCTAAAGAATAATTCAGTAATAATTGGATTCCTTCTGAATTTTGTTTGCCCTAAAATAAATCTTTTTGGCTTTATCCAATAATCTTCTATCTCTATTCTGTCTGGGAATATGGCTATAATATTATTATGCCCTAGTTCTGGATAATATTTGTGCATAACAGAATTTATAATGGCTTCTCTTATAGCGTCTAAGGGATATTCGTAAATGTCTTCTCTTTGTGGTTTTCCAGTAATCCTATAAGCAACTTTTGTGTAAAATCTTACAAAGTCAATTACTCTATCTACAACATCAAATAAACCACCGTTAATCTCCTCTCTTTTAACGACTATTGTTCCCTCAATATCTTTGTAAACAACTGCAGTATAAACACTTTGAGGAAAGAACCTTTGAGGGTTTTTTGCAAAGAAAAGTATACCTGCGTTTGTTATCCCATATTTTTTAAAAACTCCTAAATTTTTCAACAATTCATTTGTACTCAAAACAGAGCTGATATTTGCAGTCTCAAGATAATTTGAAAATTTTTCATTGTCAAAATCTTCTTCAAAATCAAATTCTTTATTTGTTAAAGAATCAAATGTTTTTTTGTTTACCTCTACTATGAAATCCAAAATTTCATCTCTCTTAAGTTTTTGTGTATTAGGACCTACTCTAATAAAGAATCCTTCTTTACATTGGTAAGGTTTATTATTACCTTCTAAAACCTCTACTATCAGTATCTCTTTTTCATTATATTTTATAGAATCTAGTTTTATGTAAATTAGTGGATCACAATTTCTTGCTATATCATTTACACCAGATTTTAGTTTATTTGTTATCTTTATGCCTTTAACATCATTTTTATCATCAATACCTAAAAATACTCTTCCTCCTGAAGAATTAGCAAATGCAACAATTTCTCTATCCAATTTAGAGAGATTTTCTTTGAATTCGGTTAAATAATTTTCACCTTCTTTTAATATCAACTTTAATTCTTCTTGATTCATATTCACTCAATCTCCTTTAAATAAACCTCAATTTTTTTTTCAATTTCATCAATCTCATTTTCGAATTCTTTTAACTCTTTCCACTCTTTATCAATATCTATTTCTTCAATTTCTTCCACAGGAAAAGCATAAAGTG
>JAHJRV010000021.1 GCA_018830725.1 Actinomycetota bacterium
TTAGATATTATTGTGCGCAAAATATGATATATGCATAACCATTGCACAGATAATCTAACTCAAGCACAATAAACAGTAAATACTGTGCAAGTTACTATGCTTTAGCGAGTATTTTATATAATTCTTTGTTTAGATAAAGAACTTCTCGCCCTTCAGCTTTCTTATCTAAAATACCTAGATTCACAAGCCTGTTAAGATACTTACTTGCTGTATTTCGTGAAGCAACATTGTCTTACTCCTCTACTTTTACTATCTCCCATTCCTCCTGATTTGATACTGTAGTACTCTCAACACCCCACCAATAATTATAATGAAAGTAGTAATAACCTTTTAGAATGTCACGATTCCTGCCCTGACCAACTATAATATAATCTGCTGTGGTTCCGGCAAAATATGTCTCTCGATTCGCCTGAAATCTACCCCAAGTAGGATCCATAGGTACCCAACCTACACATGGTATATATACCTCTAGCCGATTATGCTTATTCTCATGTGCAATATAATGACCATTTGTGCAACAAGTGACTCCCTCTATGAAGCGGGCTGGTATTCCAGCAGCACGGCAGAGTGCAATTAAAGAATCTGTAAAGTCAGTACAGTCCCCCGAACGGTCTTCCAGAGTCAACAAAGCTCCCTCATTTATGTCACCTGGATTACTAGTGTATGAAATATTATCACCCACGTAGTTGTAGAAAGCCTTTACCTTCTCGCATGCTGTGACTTTGCTCTTAGCCAGCTCATTGGCAAGGGAGATGATCTGCTCTGTATCTGACTCTATGTTTAATTCTGGATCAATGAATATGGTTGGAAGTGAGCAATCGCACTTGCTTATATTAAAATCCAATGCGTTCACTGCCACTTTGTAGTAGATTTCAATGTTCAGTTTTTCCCCAGAAGCTACATTAGCAAATTCAAACTTAGCATATACATTATCATACTCATCCGTTATAGTCTCGAAACCCTGTGGTATTATCTCCATAGAAACCACTTTCTGGTATGGTTCAATGTCTCTGATTAGAGACACATGCAGAAGGATGCGAGTGGCAATGCCTGGTCCATTGTTCACTAAGGTAACGGAGTGCCTGACATCATATTCTACAACTGCTGTGATCTTAGGTAGTATTAGTTTTGCTATAGGTGGCTCAGTCAGTCGGGTTATTTCCTCCTTAGTTGTTTCCTCTACTTCTTCTTCTGTCACTCCCTCTTCAGTTGTTTTACCTGTCAATTCCTCTTCTGTAGTTTCCGAAATAACTTCAACAGACTTAGTGGATGGTGCTGAAGGACAACCAGTTAATGTAAGTGACAAAGATGTAATTACTGAAAAAGCTAAAATCATTATAAATATTTTTCTAATAAAATTCATTTATCACCATCTTTTATAATAATTGTTTTTTATAATAAATACTTAATATATTTTAATATAGACTTTCTTTTGTGGATTCTTTTTACAACAGTAAATAAGTTATTTTAACTAAGTTCTCTTATCTAAATCTATTACTTTTTTTATTATTTTTATCCTTAAAATCTTCATAGTCTTAATTGGTTGTAACTTTTGCAATCCAATTCATAATGCCAGTTAGAATATTTGCCAGACCCATAATCATAAGGAACCCAGCCGGATTGAGACCACAGACAACGATATAGCCGATTGCTAACGGAAAGAGTGTACCAGAGTCGCCCATGGATCCAGCCAATTCTCTTAAATTGAACTCAAACGATCTGATCTTCATAGCTTATTTAGAATTTAGCGGTCGATTACATCTAACTCGTTTTTATACTAAATATTTTCGTTAAAATATACTTTTCTTTCATATTATATGAAAAAAGTAATGATTTATCTTAAAATTTTAAAGGATTTTATATAAAATGTGATTTAAGATGAGGACAGTATAATTATTAAAAATTTAGGAATTTTTGCAGGCACAGATATTTTAAAGTCTAATCAGTTTCTCCAACCACTCTATGTTTCCATGTTTTCAAACTTCAATCCTATAGGCACTTTCTTCCAAATCATTGTCTGCCATCGGATCCCTGGTTCCCACTTATTATCTGCTGATGGAAAATGATCTGGTTTGTGCATTGTAGCATCAAAGTTAAATGGAGCTTTTGGTAAAAGATCTATTAACTGTTTAATTTCCAAAAATATGAGTTTGCTCACTAAACATCTCCTAAGTCTATAACACATGAAAAATACCTATATTTGAGAACTCTAAATTTCGGCTATATTTGACAAAATTTCATATAACGGAATCGCGCTATGCGAAGTTTGCGGAGCGTAGCGGAGCAAATTTGGGCGTAACGAAGTGAAGCCGTATAGCCCGTGTTATACACAGTTGATGAAGGGACACCAAATTATCCCCCTATGCTTTTCCATTAGGACGAGGTATGTGTCCGTTTATTTCATGTCTATCATAGCATTCAAATACACATTTACAAAAATTAATCATTCGCTCATCATTCTCTACCACTGCTTTTTTATATATTTTGATAAAATATCTTTTTCCTGCTTCAGTTTGCGAGTAATTCTTTTTCATTAAATTATGCTCCGTACATAATGTTTGTCCATTCTCACTATCGTTTGTACCGTCCCTGTCTTTTGGTTTTATATGATCAACAACTAATTCAACGCCATCTTTCTTATCTCTTCCACAAACCACACAGCGATAGTTGTCTCTTTTTAATATATCCTCTTTGATTTTTGGTGGAAAATCCCATAATTCAATCTCTTGGACATGATCGGGATCATATTTATAGACACCTTTTTTAACCTTTATGAGTTTTCCCTCCTGATGTAGTTTTCTTATTGATCGCCAGGGATCTCTTGGGGGAGTATCATGTTCTTCTAACCACTGCTCAGTTACCCAATCCACAACAGGACCGTGTTTTAATTCTTTATTTGGATGGTCCATAAAGTATTTCATAATCAGTTCGTTTATTGTCTTTTTAGCCATATTGTTTCACCTCCAAGGGCACTGGAACCTCTTCAAATAATTTCCTTTCATATATTTTTGCCTCATTAATTAATCTTTCTTTTGCGAGTTCGCAATAACTCTTATCAACATCAACCCCTATTGATTTTCTATTATTTAGATAAGCAGCAATTAATGTAGTTCCGCTACCCATAAACGGATCTAAAACAGTATCACCTACAAAACTAAATAATTTTATACATCTTCTTGGAAGTTCAACAGGGAATGGTGCAGGATGACCGATTTTCTTTTTACTTTCTCCGGAAAATGTCCAGAGACCACTTGTCCATTCCATAAACTCTTTCTTGCTTATATCCGATTTTCGGCTGCCGCTGGTTTTCTTCCATCTATTCTTGTATAAAACTACAATCAACTCAACAGGTGCAATAACATAAGGTGCTGAAGCACTTAGCCATGAACCCCATGCAGTCCTACGGGAAATATTTCCTTCATTCCATACTATCGTAGAATGATATTTGAAACCTATCCCTTTAGTAGCAATTGTGGTCAAATCCGCACCCACGCTTTGTTGTCCCCCCTTGTTTTTATCCAATGGAATATTCAAGCAGAACCTTCCATCGTCTTTAAGAAGATCAAAACAACGCAATAGCCATTTATTACTAAAGTCCAAATATTCATCATAAGGGAGTGTATCGTCGTGGGAGTTATATTGTATATCTACATTATAAGGTGGCGAGGTAACAATCAAATCTATGGAGTTCCTTTGAATTTCGTGTGTGGTGAGGATATCGTCATTGATTATCTTTAATTTCTCGTTTTTAAAAAATATTTTTCTAACATTCATGTTATCTTAATTTAATTTTAAAAATAATAAATATTGATATTCTAAAGTAAATTCGTCCTGAAGTCTATTACGTTTAACTCATTTTTTAGCGAAATATTTCTCTCAAAATATACTTTAATTACGCATTATATGTATTGTTAACGATTTAGATTAACACTTTTAGCATTTTGTTTTTTTATAAATTGATTGTTTGGTTACTCTCATAAATTAAGTTTTTCATACTAATAATAAATAAGTATTTTATTTTAGTAATAAATTACACAAAAATATTATAACACAAA
>JAHJRV010000022.1 GCA_018830725.1 Actinomycetota bacterium
AACTGGCGTTGTATTAATATTAATAGCAATATCTTTTATGATAATTCTTTTATATAAGAAAGATTGAAATTTTAAGGAGTATTAAAAATGAAAAGAAATAATCTAATTAGAATAATATATCTTTATCTTGCTACTTTAATTGGTTTGGTTCTCATAATTATAGGTGCAGTAAATTTTATTAATATGGCATTAAAGACTTTTATTTTTACTAAAGCTGAAGAGGATCAACGCTATGGTTATGAAACTATGATTTATGATACACCAATTAGGAATGTTGAGAGACTCGAAGAAGATGAAAGACTATCTGAAGAAGAAATAGAACTTATTAAGATGTGGTTAGGTGATTATAAAGATTGGGAGGAAAGAACATCAAAAATTGACTATGTCATTATTAATAGACACAGAGATGCTTCGATAAATTTAGCTTTAATTTTAGTTGGCTTACCTCTGTATATTTACCATTGGAGAATTATTAGAAAAGAATTTAAAAGTAAAGTTGAATAAAGGTTGAATGTTATAATAATGCATTTATTCATTCTTGCTATTTAATTCTTATATTCTTACTATGTATTGTTAATAAGTTAGGTTAACACGCTCTTTACATTCCAAGTTGGCTAGGTGGGTTGGGGTTATCTTTTATGATCTTAATTCTTAATTTATTCAAACTCTTTTAATAGATAAAAGGGGGAGGAGAATTTAATACCATCTCCTAGATTTAGCGATTATATTGGTCTTTAGTTATAATATATATCCAGTTATATATTCAGTATTTATATATATCTTCTCAAGCAAATTAATATAGTAACAAATTTCATTGATTTACTCTGATAGAAACAATAAAATAATCATATAAAAAATAGTTGTTTTGAATAAACTTACTAAAGTTATTTCTGTATTTTCATTTATAAATAAATATAAGTCTTGTAAATAAAAAATTAAAAACTTTATATATAAAATATTCATTATTTGGATAATATTCCTTTAAATTGAAGAGATTAAAAAATGCAAAATAATAATAAAATAGTAAAACTCAGGACTACATTAAATTTATCTTGGCCACAGTTCTGTGTTTTGTGCCTTAAAAATGCAACAAAGACATATACTTCAAATTCTTATTGTACCGATTGTTTTGTAAAATTAGAAAAACTAAGGAAATGGGAAGACAAACTTTTTAGTATTGCTTTTAGCATTGGATTAATTGCAGCAATCGTTATCTTTGTAGGTGTAATTGTAATGGCTATTTTAAAACCCACAAGAATTGAAATTGGAAGAGGTATGTATATGGGTGGAGGAGGAGGTGCAGTAATTGGAGGGATTATTACGGCTATAATAGTAGGAATTATATTTCTCTTTTCTTCTTATTGGATTGGGTGGCTTGCGCTTCTTACTATTAGATTAATCTTCCGTAAAAAGTTTTCTAAACCTGGAGTAAGATCTCTTAAGAGTAAAAAACCTGGTGTAACAATTCTAAAGTTCTCAAATCCAGAATATGCAAAAATGTTTTGTGAATCTAATCAGACAGCTATATTGCAATAAAATATAAACATTAATAAATTATGCTTAATACCTATAAGATAAAAAATAAAAAAATTTTATGTATATTAGCGGGGGCAATAAAAGTAATTTAATAACAAAAGCGAAGGGGGAATCTAATTCTAAATTTATTTAAAGTTTTTTAAAAGATCTCTTAAAGAAAAAAAACCCAATTAATTTGTTAAAGCGTTTTAACAAAAAATAGGCAAAATATAGCCTTTAAGACCTCTAGAAACGCACAAAAAAGCCCTTTAAATGCGTTCTAATATTGAAGTAATACATTTTTTATACTATTATTTTTAACAAATAGCCCTTCAAAAATTCTTAATTTTTAGTGATTTTTATATACTTATTATTTTACCTCCTTATTTACAATGTTATCTAAATTTCTTAGTTTCTATTAAGCATTTGGTCTAAAGCAGCGAGCTACAAAGATCTTATTAGGTATTTGATTTGACAGCTACAAATTTAGTGCTGACTATTTTCCCTTGCATTTGAGCTAGTTTTTCCTCTGAGAAAGTGGGAGAAAATTTTTTACCTGGACAACTTGCCATTTCCTCTAGTTCTTTGGGGCCAAGAGTGTGTCGAGCTACAACTTTAAGCTGACCAAAGCCTACATCCTGTACTATTTTTAAATACTCATCTTCTGGTATTGCTCCTCCTGTACACCCTGTCCAAATCGACTGAAAGTACTCCCGAACCTTAGGGTCAACATCTTCTATGGTAACAATATCAGAAATAGCAAGCCGACCACTGGGTTTTAGAATATCGAATATTTGCTTGTAGACACAGGGTTTACAAGGGCAGAGGTTAATTACGCAGTTAGATATTACTACATCAGCAATATTATCTGGAACCTGAGGATTTTCTATATCTAGCAGAATAAACTCAGCTCTATCAGATAAACCAGTTTCCTTCATTACCTGTTTTGCTCTTTCAATCATATGGGGAGCAAAGTCTATTCCAATCACCTTCCCAGTCGGCCCCACTTTGTGAGCTGCCAAAACGAGATCAATACCACCGCCTGAACCAAAATCAGCAACCACTTCACCTGGCTGGATATTAGCAAAACTAGTAGGATTCCCACAACCTCGAGAGAGGTTAATAGCCGCCTTAGGTATCAAGGCAAGATCTTTTTGACTATAGAGTCCGTGTTCCAAAGCAAAACTTTCAGTATTTCCTCCTACTA
>JAHJRV010000023.1 GCA_018830725.1 Actinomycetota bacterium
TCTTTAACAAAGCATTTGCAGAAGTTATGTCAGAAGGCGATGCAAAAGGAAGAGTATTTACCTTTCCTATTCCTACATACAATATTACTGAAGATTTTGCTTGGGATAACCCTACATTGGAACCAATATGGAATATGACTTCTAAATATGGTACACCATATTTTGCTAATTTTATAAATTCTGACATGAAACCTGAAGATGCAACCAGCATGTGTTGTCGGCTTAGAATTGATCAGAGAGAATTAAGAAAAAGAGGTGGTGGATTTTTTGGGGCAAATCCTCTTACAGGCAGTTCTGGAGTTGTGACAATTAATATGCCAAGAATTGGGTACTTTTCAAAAGATGAAAAGGAGTTCTTTAATAGACTTAAAGAAAAAATGGATCTGGCAAAAAAGAGTCTTGAGATCAAAAGAAAAGTATTGGAAAGATTCACAGAAAATAATTTATATCCATATGCAAAATATTATCTTAATTCAATCAAAAAAAGATTTGGAGGCTACTGGAGAAATCATTTCTCAACAATCGGTTTAATCGGAATGAATGAAGCATGTTTAAACTTTTTAGGAAAAGATATCACAACCCAGGAAGGTAGAGATTTTTCCATAAAAGTTTTGGATTTTATGAGAGAAAAGCTTATGGATTATCAAAATGAGACTGACAATATTTATAATCTTGAAGCAACTCCTGGTGAAGGTGCAACCTTTAGACTTGCAAAAACTGATAAGGAAAAATTTCCAGAGATTATTTGCGCAAATGAGGAAACTCTTAAAAATGGAGCAGCGCCTTATTATACAAATTCAACACAGCTTCCTGTTGGATATACTGATGACATCTTTGAAGCTTTAGATTTGCAAGATGAACTTCAAACCAAATATACTGGTGGCACTGTTTTTCATGGCTTTGTTGGAGAAAAATTGCCTGATGGTGAGAGTTCTAAAATATTAGTAAAAAAAGTTGCAGAAAATTATAGACTTCCTTATTTTACAATTACTCCTACCTTTAGTATCTGTCCACAAGATGGTTATTTGTCTGGTGAGCATGAAACTTGTCCAGAATGTGGAGCAATTACTGAAGTTTATTCCAGAGTAGTTGGATATATAAGACCTATTAAACAATGGAATAAAGGAAAGAGATCAGAATTTAAAGACCGCAAAACCTTTGTAATAGATAAAAAGTAAGTAATATAAAATAAAATGATTATTGGTGGACTGCAAAAATTTTCACTCATTGATTATCCCCATAAAATAAGTGCCATAATTTTTACTATTGGCTGCAATTTCAGGTGTCCATTTTGTCATAATCCTGAATTAGTCAATCCAGGACTTTATCCAGAAAAAATCCCAGAAAATAATGTATTTGAGTTTTTAGAAAGTAGAAGGGAAAAACTTGACGCTGTTGTAATAAGTGGTGGTGAACCGACACTTCATAAAGATCTTTATCAATTCATTTCAAAGTTAAAATCAATGGGTTTTTTAATTAAATTAGACACAAATGGAACGTATCCAAATATACTGAATAGATTAATTAAAGATAATCTTTTAAACTATATAGCAATGGATATTAAAGGATCACTGGATAGATATGAAGAGATAGTTACAACTAAAGTTAATTTAGAGAATATAAAAGACAGCATTAATATAATACTCAGTTTAGATAAGAGTAGTAAGACAAAAGATATTCTAAATAAAAAAACTTATTATAAATCTCCTGATACCAAAATTAATTATGAGTTCAGGACAACAGTTTTACCAAAGTTTCATAATGAGGATGAAATTCATAAAATAGGAAAACTAGTTAATGGAGCTAAATTATTCATTTTACAAAAATTTTATCCTTCAAAAACATTGGATTTGAAATTTTTAAAAGAGAATCAATTTTCTGATGACCAGATGCTGAAATTTAAAAAGATATTAGAGAATTATGTGCAAAAATGCCTGATTAGATGAAAATAGCTAATATCGTTAGTGAGTTAAAGTCTTAAGAATGACAATTCCATTTACTGTTCACTATTTTGCTAGTTCGTATGCTTTTTCTACAGCAGATATTGGGTCATCCACTCTTATTATTCTTGATACACCAAACTCATCTTTGCCAATATCCCACGTTTTTAACCCAATTACTGGCGTACCCATTTTAAGAGCATGGGCAATTTCAGATAATGTTCCATACTCTCCCCCAATTGCAATAACAACATTTGCTGCTTTTACAACTAATACATTTCTTGCTTCACTCATTCCAGTAGGAAGCGATATATCAAGATACTTGCTTGCACCTGTTCTCGTATCACCCGGTAATATACCAACTGTTATTCCTCCTGCTTCCTTAGCTCCTTTAGCTGAAGCGTCCATGACACCACCCAATCCTCCACAAATAAGTATCGCTTTTTTCTTTGCAACTTCTCTTCCTACTTCATAAGCTAATTTATATATATCTTTACTACACTTACTTGCTCCTATCACAGATATATACATCTAACCTCCCCATTTTAGTCCATAAAAAAACTTTAAAAAAACTTTGACAAAATAATTAACTTATTATATCTTAAATCAGTATAATTCTTGTTTTTTGCAGACTATTTTTCATTATCTGCTATAATTTATTAGAATAAATAATGCTTGATTAAAAATGATGCTTACTAAAGAGTAAAATCATCTAAAATTTTGTAAGAATAAGCATTATGTTATGAATTTCTTAAAAGGAGATGTGACAGATTGAAAATAAGTGTTGAGCTCTTTGGACTTGCAAAACGAATTATTGGAAAAAAAATAGTTGAAATAGAATTAAAAGATAAAAATACCCTCAAAAACTTAACTAAAGAATTAGTGAAAAAATACCCCAAACTTTTAGGAACAGTAATTAAAGAAAAAACCTTTAAAACAATTGCTCCATACATGTTTAATTTAGATGGGAAACAAGCAATAAGCGATTTAGGATATGAATTAAAGGAGGGTGATAGACTGCTTCTATTATTTGCAACTGTTGGTGGTTAAAATTTAATTTTATACAATTTAATTTAGTTTAGATAAATCATTAAATGAAATTAATTTAGTCAAATTTTAAAATCCACTTTACAATATTTAATTTTTTTTATTATTAATTACAACTAACTATCTTTAAATTAATTAAATCATTTTAACATACAAGGAGGTAAATTATGCACTCATATAGTGGAAGAATCTTACATATTGATCTCTCCACTAAAGAAACATCTGTTCAAACCGTTAGTGAAGAATTCTTAAAAAAATATCTGGGTGGTGTAGGTTTAGCTTCAAAACTCTTATATGACAATATAAAACCAGGAGTTGATCCATTAGGCCCTGAAAATGTTTTAGTTTTTGCATCAAGCGCTTTTGGTGGAACAATAGTCCCTGTTGGTACAAAACACGGAGTAGCATCTAAATCACCACTTACAGGATTCCTTGGAGATTCTTTGTCATCAAGTTATTGGTCCCAAGTAATAAAAAGAGCTGGATATGATGGGATTGTTATAAAAGGAAAAAGTAAAGAACCAATATATCTTTTCATTGATGATGATGATGTTCACTTTAAAAATGCTGAGTATCTTGCTGGATTAGGTTGCTTTGAAACAGAGGAAAGAATAAGAGGTGAAATAGGAGATCAAAATGTAAGAGTAAGTTCCATCGGATTAGCAGGAGAAAATCTTGTTAGGTTTGCTTGTATCTCTAATGATAGAGGAAGAAAAGCGGGAAGAACAGGTCAGGGAGCAGTAATGGGGTCAAAGAATTTAAAAGCTATTGCAATAAGAGGGTCAAAACCTATAAATGTAGCTAATCCAGAAGAACTATCTAAAAAGTGTTTTGATCTCATGAAAATAGCACAGGGAACTCCAACTGAAAAATATAGAGTTCTTGGTACTCCCGCAAATGTACTTGTTATGAATAGATTGGCAACTTTACCTACTAGAAATTTCCAGTCAGCAACCTTTGAAAAAGCAGAGTTGGTAAGTGGTGAATATCTGCATGAACATTATGTAGAAAAAACTGTGGCATGTTCTGGATGTCCCATAGCTTGTGAACATATTGCCAAGGTTGAGGATGGACCTTATAAAGGTGCAAGAACCAAAATGGAATATGAATCTCTTTTTGCTTTAGGACCATGTTGTGGTATCGATTATATGCCAGCAATTATCAAAGCTTGTGAATTATGTGACACTTATGGAATGGATACTATGAGTACTGGTGTAACAGTTGCGTGGGCTATGGAATGTTATGAGAAAGGGATATTTACCAAAAAAGATGTAGGTGGATTAGATTTAAAGTTTGGAAATCATGAAGCCTATACAAAATTAATTGAGAAGATTGCCAAGAGAGAGGGAATTGGTGACCTTTTGGCAGAGGGAGTTAAGAGAGCTTCAGAAAAAATTGGTAAGGGCTCCAAGCATTTTGCAATGCATGTGAAAGGCTTGGAATGTGCAGGATATGACCCAAGAGGACTTAAAACTTTTGCTTTAGGATGTGCTGTAGGTACAAGAGGTCCTTGTCATAATAGATCCGGAGCTTATGAAGCTGATATAAAAGGATGGACAGATAGATTCACATATGATAAAGAAAAAGGGAAATATGCTGCAGAAAGAGAAAATTATGCAGCTACTTTTGATTCAATTGTACTCTGTAAATTCATAAGAGGATGTTTCGAGGATTATTATAAGGAGGCAAGCGATTTATATACTCTTACAACAGGTATAGAGATGACACCAGATGAGTTGGAGAAGACTGGAGAAAGAATATGGAATCTTAAAAAAGCATTTAATATAAGAGAGGGTTGGACAAGAAAAGATGATACTCTCCCTCCAAGGATTATGAAAGACCCTATTCCAGAGGGAGTTGCAAAGGGACACTTAATAGAAAAGAAAAACTTAGAATTCTTAAAGGATGCTTATTATAAAGCAAGAGGTTGGACAAAGGAAGGTATGATACCTAAGGAGAAGTTGATTGAATTAGGCTTAGACGATATAGCAGAGGAGGTGGGAGTCTAATGGAGCACCTAGGAAAACATAGATATATAGTTTGTGATCCAGATAAATGTGTTGGATGTCAATGGTGTGAATTTATATGCTCACTTGAAAAAACAGGGGCATTTAATCCACTTAAATCAAGGATACGTAATGTTAGAATAGAACCAGTCTTAACAATGTCAGTTGCATGTAGGCTTTGTGAAGACCCACCATGTGTTGCATCATGTCCTCATAAAGCACTCACCCAAAGTGATGATACTGGACTAATTATTATTGATGATGATAAGTGTGATGGATGTGGTTGGTGTATTGAAGCATGTGAATTCGGAGCTATTACATTAGATGCTGCGGAAAAAACAGTTAGAATATGTGATTTGTGTAAAGATTTAGAAACACCAAAATGTATTGAATTCTGTCCTAAAGAAGCTCTCACTCTCTCAACTCCAGAAGAAGTTGCACAGAAAATGAGAAGAGGGGTTGTAGGAAAACTCTTAGAAGAATTAGCAAAGAGCTAATAAAACTAATGATTGTGTTATTGAAAAATTATTAAACTTTTAAAAGAGGAGAATGTGAAAGAGGATTTAAGAATAGGGGTTTTTGTATGCCATTGTGGTTCAAATATTGCAGGAGTAATAGATCCCAAAAAATTGGCTGAGATGGCTTTAGAACTTCCTGGTGTTGTATTTGCTAAAGATCATGGATATGCTTGTTCAGATCCTGGCCAGATATTGATAAAAGAGAGTATAAAGGAATATAACCTCAACAGGGTTGTAGTCTCAGCCTGTTCTCCAAGATTACATGAACCTACATTTAGAGTTTGTGTTTACGAAGCAGGGTTAAATTCATATTTAATGGAGATGGCAAATATAAGAGAACATTGTACTTGGGTTCATCCTGATTATCCAGAAGAAGCTTTTGAGAAAGCATTTGATTTGATTCGTTCCGCTGTAGCTAAGGCAAGGTATCTATCACCACTCGAAACTATAAAAGTTCCCGTAACAAATAAAGCTTTAGTAATTGGAGCAGGTATTGCAGGAATCAGTGCTGCTTTAGATCTTGGTGATATGGGATATGAAACCTATCTTATAGAAAAAGAGCCATCAATTGGTGGTAGAATGGCACAACTTGATAAAACATTCCCCACCATGGACTGCTCTATATGAATTTTAGCCCCAAAGATGGTTGACGCGGCGCGTCACCCGAAGATTAGAATCTTTTCATATAGTGAAGTAGAAGAAGTAAGCGGTTTTGTTGGAAATTTCAAAGTAAAGATAAAGAAAAAACCTCAATATGTTATAGCTGATAAATGTACTGGTTGTGGTCTTTGTGTTGATGTCTGTCCTATAGAAGTTCCAAATGAATTTGATGAAGGTACCACGACAAGAAAAGCAATATATGTTCCATTTGCTCAAGCAGTTCCTTTGGTTTATACAATAGATATGGACGCCTGTATTGAATGTTATAAATGTGTCAAGGCATGTGGTAAGCTTGAGGCTATAGATTTTTCACAGAAGGAAGAAATAACAGAGTTGGATGTTGGAATTATTATAGTAGCTACAGGATATGATATTTATGATCCAACCCCGATACAACAGTATGGATATGGAAGATATCCAAATGTTTTGACTGCTTTAGAATTAGAGAGACTTCTTGATGAAAGTGGTCCAACAACGGGAAAATTATACAGACCCTCAGATATGAAGATTCCAGGGAAAGTGGCATTTATCCAGTGTGTTGGGTCAAGGGATGATATTCACGAATACTGCTCAGGATTTTGCTGTATGTATACAATAAAAAATTCACTTATTATGAGAGAGAAATATCCTGATTTAGATATCTCTGTGTATTATATGGATATAAGAACTCCAGCCAAAGGATATGAGGAGTTCTATAAAAGAGCAAGGGAAGAGGGAATAAAATTTATTCAGGGTAAGCCCTCAGAGATAGCACAAGATCCTAATAATCATAATCTATTCATTTATTCTGAAGACCTGGCTAAAGGAAAGGCAATTAGAGATGAGGCAGATATTGTAATATTATCTACGGCTGCTGAACCTCGACCAGATTCTAGAACATTGGGAAGTAAACTTGGAGTAACTAGTGGTACAAGTGGTTTCTATATGGAGAGCCATCCGAAATTAAAACCAATAGATACTCCTACAGAAGGGGTTTTCTTAGCAGGATCTGCTCAAGGACCAAAGGATATCCCCTATAGTGTTGCTCAGGGTAGTGCTGCTTCCTCAAGAGCGAGTAGGATTTTGTCCAGCCCAGAGTGGGAGATTGAACCTCTAATAGCATTTGTTGATGCTGATAAATGTAGAAATGTCAGGAAAAAGTGTGCTATATGTGAAACAAGATGTCCGTATGGAGCAATTATCGCTCCTGAAGGTAAACCAGCATATGTAATTGGTGCAAAGTGCCATGGTTGTGGAACCTGTGTTGCTGATTGCCCAGAAGGTGCAATAACACAGATGCATTATACAGATGCACAGATTGTAGCTCAAATTCATGCCATATTAAGAGAAAAACCTGAAGAAAAGATATTAGTCTTCACCTGCCATTGGTGTAGTTTTGGCGCTGCTGATACTGCTGGTACAAGCCGCTTCAAATATCCACCTGATAATAGAATAATAAAGGTTATGTGCTCTGGTAGGTTAGATAGAAAATTTATTTATGAAGCTTTCAGGATGAGTGCGGGTATGGTTCTTGCTTCTGGTTGCCATCGCCAAGATTGTCACTACATAACTGGTCAACAGCATGCTGAAAGAAGACTTAAAGCTGTACCAAAGATTTTAGAGAGAGCGGGTATTTCACCAGAAAGATTCAGAGTTGAATGGATGAGTGCAGCTGAGGGGCAAACTTTCTCGAAAGTTATGAAAGAGTTGAGTGAAACTCTTAAATCAATAGGAATTAAAAAAATACAGGAGGAAAATAAAAAGGCAAAACCTGAATTGGAAAAAAGAATAAAAGCTTTCAGAGAAGATCCAGATGTATCCAAAATTTTAGAAGCTGGTAAAAAGATAAAATAGAAACTAATAAAAGTACAGAAGTAGAAGCTTAATACTTATTGTTTTATATTTTTAGGATTTGAATATGAAGATTGAAAAAGATTTGAAAAAGTTGATAGAAGAAATTGGAGGAGAGGATTTTCAAAAGAAAGTTCAGGTCTGTTATCAATGTGGCACCTGTGTTGGAGGGTGTCCAGTAGCTTGGGTAAATGAAAATTTTAATCCAAGAAAGATTATATTAGCACTCTCTCGAGGAGAGATAAAAGATATTATTACTAATGATCTGCTCTGGTTCTGTTGTTATTGCCACACTTGCCTTGAAAGATGTCCCCAAAAAATACTTGTCTCTGAGATTATAGCTAAATTAAAAAATATTGCAGCAAAAGTTAGAGATATTCCAGAGGGATATATAAATGAACTTAAAATGATAGCTAAAACAGGTAGAACATCTTCTGTTAGCTCAGCTTCAGAAAGAAGAAGGGATATTTTAAATTTGCCAAAAATATCCCAAGTTTCCGTAGAAAAAGAAATCAATAAAATCTTAGAAGAAACTGGCTCAAATTTGTTTTTAGAAAAAGAGTAAAAAGGGAAATTTAAAGAGTTTTCATTTTTTAAAGAACAGATATGAAAGTAGCAAAAACATCTAAAGTAGATAATAAGACAAAAAACAAAAATAAGGATTATTTATTATTTAAAGGTTGTTTAATACCAACCTCCCTTCCCTATATGGAAATAGCTGCAAGAAAATCGTTAGAAATTTTAGGGGTTGAAACAACAGAAACTGATGATTTTTCCTGTTGTCCAGACCCAGTAGGAATAAAGGCGGTAAGTGAGCTAACCTGGCTTTCTATAGGAGCAAGAAATCTCTCTATTGCTCAAGAATTGGGGAAAGATATTCTTACCCTTTGCAATGGATGTTATGAGACATTAAAAGAGACAAGCCATTATTTAACAGAAGATAAAAATCTTTTAGAAAAGGTGAATGAAATATTATCATCCTCTAATAGAAAATATAATGGAAACACTGTGGTTAAACATATTGCAGAAGTTTTATATTTAGATATAGCACCTGCTCAAATATCTCATATAATAAAAAAACCTTTGTATGGATTAAAAGTTGCAGCATTTTATGGATGCCATTTAGTTAGACCCAGTGAAATAATGAATTTTGATGACCCAGAAAATCCAAAAAGTTTAGATGAATTAATTACTGCTTTAGGTGCTGATAGTGTTCCCAGAATGAGGAAAATGTTTTGCTGTGGTGCTCCTTTATTAGGAGTAAATATGGAACTATCACTAAAAATTGCTAAGGAAAATTTGGATAATATAAAAGAATCCAAAGCAGATTGTATTGTAACATTATGTCCATTTTGTCAGACACAATTTGATAGAAATCAGCAGGTAGTAGAGAGAAAATTTAATAAAAAATATAATTTACCTACTTTTTATTACCCTGAATTACTTTGTCTTGCGCTTGGAGTTGATATAAAACAATTAGGTTTTAATCTTCATAGAGTGAAAGTTGATTCAGCACTTAATAAAATCATATAAAAATCATTTTTAATAAATTTTAATAATTTTTTGGAGGTTTTAATTTGAAAAGGGGAACTCCTGTAAAGATAGATAAGAGAGATAAGTTAATACTTGAGATGAAAACAATCACAAAAACCTATTTGCTTACACTGGATAAAGAACTATGCTGTGGATGTGAGATATGTACATTAATATGTCCCAAGGAAGCTCTTAGTTTAATAGATGCAAAAATTGAGAATGGCTCATTAATTGAAAAGCCAAAAATTGATGCTGACCCAAGTAAATGTATATATTGTGGAGAATGTGTAATCCTCTGTCCATATAATGCATTTAAATTAGAAGTAAATGATAAAGAATCAATTCCCTCAATAGATTTAGAAGCATTCCCTACTTTGATTAAGGAGATAGAAGTAGATGTTAAAAAATGTATACCTGATTGTAAACTTGCCTGTCAAGAAGGGTGTCCATTTGAAGCTATAGAAGTTATATATGAAAAAGAAATTGAAGTTTCTAAAAAAGAGGAGAAGACTGAAGGTTCAGAGAAAGAAAGAAAGTTAACGGAATCTCAAGAGAAAAAGAAAAAAATAGAAAAAATTAAGAAGATAACAGATGTAAAGATAGATGAAATAAAATGTACTTATTGCTCAAAATGTGTTTATGACTGCCCTTATAATGCTATAAAAGTTACAAAACCTATTGAAGGAAAAATATCTATAAATTATGAACTAATGTCTAAAGGATTTAAAGCTGCAGCTGATGTATGTCCTACTAAAGCAATTATATACAATGAGAAAGAGGGTAAATTAAAATTGGAAGATAATTGGTGCTTATACTGTGGAGCATGCAGACTTGTAAGCCCTGAAAACGCAATAATTTTAGAGAGAACAAAAATATTACATGAATATATTGAATCAGGTGCATGGAATAAAGCATTAGAAAAACTAATATCTTCTGAAGAGTTGGCTAAAGAATTAAGAATAAAAGCTGCAAATAAAATTAGGTACTGGATTTTAGAATCAAAAATCCCCTGATCAATTTTATTACTTTCTAACTCTCATAATTAATTATTACTCTTAAAATTTTTAACCCCTTTCCAATTTGATACTAATACTTAAAATATTAATTTTTTTATATTGAAAGGTAGTGAAATGGAGTTACAAGAAACGTTGCTAAGTAGAAGAAGTGTAAGGAAATTTGCAGATAAAGAGGTTGAAAAAGAAAAGATATTTAGAGCTATTGAAGTTGCAGATTTATCACCATCTGCTCACAACTCAAGACCCTGGAGGTTTGATGTTATATACAATAAAAATTTAAAAAATAGAATTGCTAAAGTTCATGATGGAAAATTAGATAAAAAATTAACAAATGGTGTTAGCTTTCCTAATAAATTGCGAGTTAGACTAATAATGCTTATGGCTAAAAAGGTTATTACGAAAGCATCATTAATTATAGTAGCCTGGAATACTCGACCTTTGTTAAATATGCTGGGAGACTATAAAAAGGGTAATCACGAAAAAAGTGATATTGCTTATCAGTTTGTACATGATATGGAGATAGAGAGCATCTCGAATTCTATATATAGTATCCAACTATTACTTCATTCAATGGGAATAGGATCTGTATGGATGGGTATATCAGTACTAAAAGAAGCTGAAATAAAAGAGATTTTAAAAAGTAAAGATCAATTAGTATCAATTCTTGCTGTTGGTTATCCACTATATAAATCGAGAGAAAAGAAAATAAGAGATATAAACTCATATGTTAATACATACGAATAAAGACATAAATAGAATAATTAAATGAGAAAATCCTTCAATATCTATTCTCATTTTTTGTTTTATATATATAATTTTAAATCTGATATATTCTTTATAACTAAATCAGGTACTATTTCTTCTTCACCTGTATAGGGTCTCTTCTCCTTCAGTACAGCTGTCATTCCCACACTTTTAGCTCCTTTTATATCATCATATAATCTGTCACCAACAAAAATAGCCTCATCTGGTGAGACTTTCAATTTTTCTAATACAACTTTAAAAATTTTTGAATCTGGTTTCCTTACCCCAACATCTGATGAGTAAATAGTAAAGTCAAAATATTTAAATATTCCTAACCTTTTTAAGTCACTATCATGAAGTTTTCCTTCAAATATGGTATTAGAAATTACAGCTAATTTGATACCTTTATTATGAATGTAGACAAGGGTGGGTAGTACATCATCATATAATTTTGTCATATTTGACCACGATTTATAATACTCTCCTAAAACTTCAGTTAATTGGCTATTGTTAAGTTTTATATTAAATGAATTAAAAATTCTGTTAAAAACCTTGTCTAATTCAATCTGTTCCTGCCTTTTTAGACTCTCTTGATATTCAATTTTTATAATTTTAAAAAACTTAGAGATAAAATTTATTCTTACTGGTAATTCTATATTTAATTTGGTTGAGGGTTTTTTACTTAATTTATATAAATAATTATATACACTGTTTATACTTTTTATAGATAGATATGTCTTGTTTAGTTTATTGAGAAATTTCCTGCTCTCATCTATGCTTTCATCCTTTACAAGCGTTCCCCACAAATCAAAAATAACAGCTTTAGTATTTTCCTTTTTAAATTTAAAAAAATTCTTCTTGTGCACCTATATATTTATCCTTCTTTAATTTTAAATAATTGATATTATTTATTATATTGCAAGATCTCACCCATTTGATTGGAAAAGATGGTCTGTCCTGTTTACAAAATCAATTTGCCATCTATTATATTCTTTTATCCAGGAGAATTTACTTACTGCTGTAAAATCCATTTTAATAGTAATATCATGCCTTCCAATTATATTTCTTATTATTGTACCTATTACTCCTCCGTGAGTAATTATTAAGATTGTTTTATCCCAATTTTTAACAATTATTTCTTTAATGATTTTTTCAATTTTGCTTTTAAAAATCTCATATGGTTGTAGAGATGTATCTTTTTTTAGCTCTAAATTATCAACTTTAAAATCTTCCTCTTTTATAAAACCTTTTACAATAGAATTTGTGTCTTCTAAATTTTTTCCAAACTGAAATGGACTAGACCAACCTGATAGAAAATCGGGAATATAAAATGTTGCTTCTCTTAATTCATCTTTAAAAATTATCGGGAGATTTAAATAGTTGTTAACAATTTCGGAGGTTTCTTTAGCTCTTCTTAATTTACTTGAATAAAAAACATCAATCTTATATTCTCCTTGGAGCCATTTACCTAAGAGATTGGCTTGTTCCTTACCTAAATCACTTAGTTCTATATTATCTAATCTATCTAATTTCATATGTCCTGTTGCATCCCTATCAGCACATTTTACTTCTAAAATTTTTTTAACCTCATTATCTATTTTAACTTCCCCATGTCTGACTAATATTAATTCTATCTCTAACTTATTTATCTAAAGGTTTTTCTATTTTAAAAATATTTAATATTTTATCAATGATATCTTCTATTTTTGCTAATCTACCAATTCCCATATCTCCACTTGCTAACCTTCCAGTTTCTGGACCAACAAATTCAAATCCTAAATCTTTTAAATTTTTAATATTTTGTTGAACTATAGGATTTTCATACATTGAAGAATGCATAGCAGGTGCAATAAGTTTTGGACATGTTGAAGCCATAATTGTTGAAGATAGAAGGTCATCGGCAATTCCTGAAGCAATTTTCCCAATTATATCTGCTGTTGCTGGTGCTATTACTAAAATATCTCCCTTTTTTGATAAGGATACATGTCTTATATCAGCTTTTTCAATCAGTTTAAACATTTCAATATATACAGTGTTTTGGGATAGAGTTTGAAGAGTAAGTGGTGTTATAAACTCAGTAGCATTTTTGGTCATTATTACTACTACATTCGCTCCCAGATCCTTTAATCTACTCACAAGTGCTGCTGATTTATATGCAGAAATCCCGCCAGTAACTCCCAAAATTATAGTTTTCCCTTTTAACATTTTATCCTCCAGGCTTTATTATTTTATAAATTAATAATTAATATAATTTACATTAAATTATGTAAAGCAACCCTTTAGGATTACATTATTAAGCAAGGCTAAAGCCTTGCCCTACATCTTATAAGTTTTATCTTAATTCTTCAAATATAAATTTAACTAGTTTCTTAGCTATATTCTTTTTACCCTTTTTAACATCTATAACTTTTCCATTTTTGTCTACAAAGTACGCTATGTGCCTGTCTTTTTCTAAATCTTTTAAATCGTTTGCCACCATCAAATCAGAATTACTCTTTATTAATACCTCATGAGCAATTTTAATTAACTCTTCTTTGGTTTTGTTAAACTCTAATTTAAACCCTATGAGAAATATGTTTGGATCAATTTTTTTTATTATCTCTATTACTTTTGGAGTTTTTATTAACCTTATTACCCACTCATTCTTACCAGAAGTGACTTTATCACTTATATATTTATCTGGAACATAATCTAAAACTGCCATACTGTGAATTACAACATCACAATGTTTTTGCTTTAACTCCTGATTTATAGATTTTATTAAATCATCAACTGTTAAAATTTCTATAAGTTTTAAATGTGAGTATAACTGTTCTCCAATATCTTTTACATCTGGAATTATACTTCCCTTCCCATATATGAAAGTAACATCTGCTCCTTGATTAAGTGCTTCTTTAGCAATCTCTGTACCTAATCTACCAGTGGATTTATTTGTGATATATCGGATTTCATCAATTGGTCCTCTTGTAGGTCCAGATGTAATTAAAATATTTAATCTCTTTTTCATACTTATAACCTCGTGATATAAAATAAATTGAGTTCCTTAGTTTTTGTATATTTATTTTGTATTTAATTTTTTAAACTAACATTCTAAAACATTCTCTGTATTTTAAAAAAGCCATGTTCCTATTTTATTACATAGTGAACTACCCTTAGCTTTCGCAAAGGGCTTCATGCGAGTACATTGCCTGAATTGGCAAGCCTGTTTTTCGCATATTATCAGCAAATTGCTGATAGCCTGTCCACTTGGCATTCTGTGATAGGAAACGAGACATTATATTTATAGCTGAGTTTTTATCTCTATCTATTTCGTTTCCACAATCACATATTATAACTCTTTTATATAGTGGCATGTCATGCTTCTTACCACATACACAACACTTTTTGGAGGTGTCTCTCTCGTTGATTTCTATTACTCTTTTACCTATAAGTTCTGCTTTATAGGTTAGAAATCTAACAAATCTTCCAAGAGTTCCTGTATTCTGTATCGCTCTATTTAATCCTCTTGTTCCTTTATGGTTTGATTTACCTTTCTTTTTCTTTGACATATCTTTTACAGATAAATCACCAACAATTATCGTATTGGCTTTTGTATTGTCTATTATCTTTCTTGATAACTTATGCTGAAAATCTTTTGTTTGATTAGCAGACTTCTTTTTCATAAGCTTCAGGTTATTATTTAAAATATTCCATTTCCTGCTTCCCTTTTTACAGTGATCTCTTCTACTCTGAATACTTTGAATTTTCTTTTGCCAGTATTTATCAACTCTTGAGTTCTTTAACTCTATAAACTTAGCATTTAAATTAACTGCTGTGTGTTTGATTATACCTAAGTCAAAAGCCTGATATTTATTGTTATCAATATAATCTTTTACTTGTCTGTTATAAGTAATTGAGATATAGAACTTATCATCCTTTTTAAACACTGAAACCTGATAGACCTCATTGAATTTGAATTTATCTGAAATCTTGAACTTCAAAGGGGTTTTACTATAATTTTGTGAGAGGAAAACATAACCATCTTTTAACTTGAATCCGCTCTGGTTATAAACCATTGTAGTAAAATATTTTTTACCCTTGAATTTAGGAGGTCTTGCTTTTTTATCGCCTTTTTTAAGTAAAGCAAAGAAAGAACAATAATCTGCATCAAGTGTTTTCAGAGTGTATTGAAGCACCTTACTATAAACCCATTTATATTCGGGATATCTCTCTTTTATTTTTGGTAAGTCATTTTGCTGTTTGAAATAAGAAACATATTCACCCTTATTTTTCCATAAATCTATCCTCTCAGATAACGCAAAATTATAAATCAATCTACATTTCTCTGATAATTGCCATAAGATTTCCTCCTGCCCTGAATCTGGAAATATTCTTATTTTTTGAGTTAGTTTCATTTTTGTTTACCTTGACTTTAGTTATCTTAATTTATCATTACATAAGAAACAGGAAATTTTCTTAAAATAGCTATTAAATTATTAATATTATACAAACATATGTTTGCTTTGTCAATTATTTTTAATATTATCATTTACCTGTAAATTAACTTATTTTATAAGAA
>JAHJRV010000024.1 GCA_018830725.1 Actinomycetota bacterium
AATCTACATGAAGGTGGAAGGACTCTTGATAAGTATCTCTTATACGTTCTCAAAATGAAAATTAATACTTTCTTTCCTATATCTGAGATTATGTTAATATTTTTATTTTTATCTATTGACATTTTTCTCATAATTATTTTTTTATAAATATCCCTAACAGGATTTATGTTGTTAAACTTTCCCTAAAATTTTTAAATATATATTATGCATTATCAAGTGAACTTAATTGAGTTCGTCTTCAACTATAATTTTTGCACTTTTTAAAGACTTTATCAAAGATTTCTTAATATAATAAAAATCATGTTTTATTTCAACATTTTTCACAGAAACTACGATATCATAACCATAAAATATCTTTTTATAACTTTTCTCTATACTTCTCAGTGATTCCCTTATCCACCTCTTTATTTTGTTTCTAAATATGGCTTTCCCCACCTTAGAGCTAATGCTTATTCCCAACCTGTTTGTTTTATCTTCGTCCCTTTTTCTGTAATATATCGTAATTATTTCACCTGTAACCCTTTCTCCTTCTCTGAAAATTAAATGAAAATCCTTTTTTGATTTTAATCTTCCTATCATTAATACTGCCTATTTTTTAAACAGTTAATTTCTTTCTTCCTTTCTTTCTTCTATTCTTTATAACCGTTCTACCACCAGGACTTTTCATTCTATTTCTAAAACCGTGAGTTCTTTTTCTCTTCCTTTTCTTTGGTTGATAAGTTCTTTTCATCTTAAATACAAAGCTCATATACCCTTTTTAAAAATTTGGGTATTAGAGCTCTTCTCCTTTCTAATTGATATTTTTCTCGGAAATTTATAGATTGTATTATAACTATACCTATTTATTTGTGCAAGCAAAATATTAATTTGATTGTTTGGTAATAATTTTATTACAAAATTTTACCGTATTTTTTTATTATTTTTTTTATTTTTTATTTTTCTAAAAATCTGTTTTTTTTATTTAAATTATACTAATATCTTTTTGGTATGTTTCCAAAGGCATTTTACCCTCCCCTTATCCCCTCCCGTAAAGGGAGGGGGATCGAGTGAAAAATCTGTCCTTGGCCATCGTGTGTAAAGCCTGTCCTTGAGCGAAGTGAAGGGGGGGGTAGGGAAAAGTGAAGGAAGGAAATATAGCAAAAGCTTTTAAAATTTGTTTTTTTATTTTTTTCCTAATATTAAAAAATATTAGAAATTTATTAACAGCTGTGGAAAATCCTGTGGATATCTTTATAAAAATCCTGTTCTATTATTGTTTTGT
Source organism: Actinomycetota bacterium (assembly GCA_018830725.1). Taxonomy (NCBI): domain Bacteria; kingdom Bacillati; phylum Actinomycetota; species Actinomycetota bacterium. Next base: position 1,262 of record JAHJRV010000024.1, read on the forward strand.
GTTTTTCATATTTTTTTTCTTTCTTATTATTTATGTGCTAATATCTTAAAAAATTACTGTTAATAAGTATCTTAAAAAGATTTATTTTCCAAAAAATTTTGAAAACTGTTACACCTGTGTTATTATCCTATATTATAAGAGTTTTTAAATTTTTTTATATTATCTGGTGACCTATATGAGAGACTTTTTGAGACAAGTTATAGAAGAGAGAACTCTAAAAAAAGGTAAGGAAAAAATAGATGAAAAGGTCTATGAAAGTGAAATCAGACCTACTGGTAAAAAGGTTAGAATAGCCTTATATGATTCATTTGCATCTACTCCACAAATTATTGAACTAAAGGAGAATGAAATTAGAGAGTTTATGGATTTGCTTAGTCAAAAGACATATCAATATTCTCATGATCGTGGAGGTAAGATACCTTATGTAGTTATAAAAGAGATAGTGGAAAATTTAATTCATGCTAATTTTAATGATGTAGTTGTAAGTATCTATAAAGATGGGAATGTTATAAGAATATCTGATCAGGGGCCAGGAATAACTGATAAGAAAAAGGCTATCCTTCCAGGTTTTACCACGGCTAAAGATGATATGAAAAGGTATATAAGAGGTGTTGGTTCTGGACTTCCTATTGCCAAAGAAAGTATAGAACTATCCGGAGGCAGTATGAATATTGATGACAATCTCTCCTCGGGCACAGTAATAACATTATCTCTCCCAACATATGGATATAAAGATGTTGGCCCAAAAAAGGGGGGGTTAAAATCATCCCAACAAATTAGCTTGTCCAAAAGGCAAAGCAAAGTACTCTTTCTAATTACTGAATTAAGCAAAGCTGGTCCCTCAAAGGTCGCATCGGAGCTTAATATTAGTCTTTCAACCGCATATAGAGAACTTGTTTTTCTCGAAGACATTGGGTTTATAAAATCAGATAAAGGGGGGAAAAGATCTCTTACTAAAAGAGGTTTAGAATTTTTAGAAAATTTCTTTTCAACATTTAAGGTATAGGAATGAAAAAACAGGAAGATTTAGTTTGGAATAAGGTATTAGATTTAATAAAAGCTGAGTTAAATATCCCGACTTTTAAAACATGGTTTGAAAACACAAGACCTATTTCTGTGGACAATTCCACTCTCTTAGTTTCCGTTCCCAATCGGTTTGCCAAGGAGTGGTTAGAATCTAGATATCTATCTTTAATAAATAACTCAATAAAAAGAGTTACGAGTGTTTCTTGTTCTGTTGAAATTGTCGTAGATAAAAACTCCTTAGTTGATTCCCATTCTAAGCCTACTAAAAAAATACCTTTCTTTTCTAAATTCAGTAAACCTAAGATTAAAAAATACGGGGACCTTTATCCAAAATATACCTTTGAAACATTTGTTATAGGAGAGAGTAATAGGTTTGCTCATGCCGCAGCTTTAGCTGTAGCTGAGTCTCCAGCTAAATCATACAATCCACTATTTATTTATGGTGGGGTAGGTCTGGGAAAAACCCATCTGCTTAATGCAATTGGTCATTACATTAGAAATCAGTATCCAAATATTTTAGTTAAGTATGTTACCAGTGAGAAATTCTTAAACGAATTCATAAATTCTATTAGGGATGATAAGTCTAATTTGTTCCAGAAGAAATATAGAAATAATGATGTTTTATTAATTGATGACATTCAATTTTTGGGTGATAAAACGAGAACTCAGATTGAGTTCTTTCACACATTTAACGACCTTTATAACTCTAATAAACAAATAGTAATTTCAAGTGATCGTCCCCCTAATAATATCCCTGAACTGGAAGAAAGACTAAGATCTCGTTTTGAATGGGGTCTAATAACAGATATCCAGCCACCAGATCTTGAAACCAGGATAGCCATTTTAAGAAAGTTTTCAATGAGAGAAGGATATCAGATTCCTGATGGTGTTATGGAATATATCGCTGACAGAATTAAGTCTAATATAAGGGAGCTTGAGGGAGCCCTTATCAGAGTTGCTGCTTACGCATCTTTAAATAGAATCCCAATTGACATTAACCTAAGTGAAGAAGTTTTAAGGGACATCTTTCCGGAAAATTCATCTCACATTATTACAATAAATACAATTCAAAAAGAGGCTTGTAAATATTTCTCCATTCCATTGAAAAGATTTATTAGTAAGGAAAGAACTAAGGAAATTGCTCTTCCCAGACAAATAGCTATGTATTTATGCAGAGAGCTTACGGATTCCTCTCTTCCAAAGATTGGGAAGAGTTTTGGAAATAGGGATCACACCACGGTTCTGTATGCATTCTCTAAAATTAGTGAACTCTTAAATCAGGACAGGGATATCTATAATCAGATAAAGGAAATAACAAATAGGATAAAGAAGCTATAGTTAATAAATGTGTTAATAACCCAAGAAGATTCTGTAGAAAAATCTGTATATAAAAAAAATGTTTTAAAAAATGTTTAAAAGTTTATTTTACTAACTTTTTTCCTCACAGTTTGCTAACACATTAATGTTCTTTTTTATCACATACTATTTGCATTTTTAACATATTAACAATTACTATTAATACTACTACTATATTTTATATAAAATAAATAATAAGAATTAACTTTAAATCTTTAAATCTATAATTTCTTTACTTAATTATTGAAAATTATTTATAATTAAATGTAAAATAATCTTAATTTTCAATAATTAATATAAATAGTTTAATTATCAAAGGAAGAAAGGTTTACATTATGAAAGCAAGAATTGAAAGAACTGTATTTTTAGAAGGAGTTCAAATAACAAACAGAGCTATTTCTCAAAGAAGTTTATTACCCATTCTAAGTGGAATACTTGTTGAATCGGACAAAGTTTTAAACCTTTGCGCAACCGATTTAGAGACAACAATAATCACAAAAATTGATGCTAAAGTAGAGAAAAAAGGGGAAACAGTTATTCCATCAAGATTAATATTTGATATATTAAGAAATCTACCCGAGGCAGCTGTAGAGCTTGAATTCATTCCTGATAAGAGTAAGGTGGTAATCAGGTGTCAAAACTCAATATTTAATCTAAATACACTACCAGCAAATGATTTTCCTACCCCACCATCAATAATAGAAAAAAATAAATGTAGTCTTAAATTTAGCATCTTTAAAGAAACTATAAATTCTGTAATAAAAGCTGCCTCAACTGATGAAACCAGACCAGTATTAACAGGTATATTAATAAGTATTGGAAAAGATTTCTTGAAGATGGTGACGACTGACAGTTATCGATTAGCAATTAAGGGAACAAAGATAAAAGGTGGTCCAAAGGAGGAAATAAAAGCACTTGTTCCAGCAAAGGTTTTATCGGAAATAATTAGATTGCCAATAAATGATGAAGAGAACATTGAAATAGTGCTGGGAGAGAACCTCATCTCATTTGAAACCAAAGCAGCAAAGGTTATATCAAGATTAATAGCCGGGAATTTTCCAGATTATGAGCAATTATTAACTAAGGATTTTAAAACGGATTTCTTAATAAATACCCAAGAATTTGAAGATATAATAAGGCGCATATCAACACTTGCAAAGGAAGATGCACCAGTGAAATTATCAATCAATAAAAATGGATTACTTGTTTCCGCCAGCACAAGAGAAGTTGGAGATGCTGAGGAGAAAATGAAAATGAAAATAACAAAACCACCCATGGATATTGCTTTTAATCCCAAATTTTTATTGGATGGAATTTCAGTAATTGATGAGGATGAGAGTCAATTATGTTTTGTAGATTCACTAAAACCTGGTATCATAAAACCCAAAGAAAGGGATGATTATCTATATCTAATAATGCCAGTCAGGATCACATAAACTAATTTAGGTGTCTACTTTTAAACTTTAAATTTACAAAAAAGTATCTACTTTTAAAATTTAGATTACACATAAATCAATTCAGTTTGACTATCAAAGCTAAAGATGATAAAATCTCAATAATTTTTATTACCGAAAGGAGGTAGAAAGTGCAAGGATATTGTGTAAAGTGCAGAGAAAAAAAAGAAATGAGTAATGAAGAAAGAGTAGTTATGAAAAATGGAAGACCAGCAGTAAAAGGAACATGCCCAGCTTGTGGAACAAAGATGTTCAGAATTGTTAAAAAGTAGGACAAAGAAATAGGAAATTATAAAAATTAAATAATAGTAAAAAAATCCCAGAGAGATCTGGGATTTTTTATTTATGAAATTATAAATATCAAAATATCAAGAGTTTATTGCATGTAAATGTTAAATTTAATTATCTATTATTACGAGAAGTGAGCCTTCTTGTTGCACTCGGGACAGGCTTCGCAAACTCATTAATAAAATTATTTTTAAAATAATCTTAAATAAAGTATGATAATTTAATATTTTGTTATTGTAATGAAAAATTTGGAATTTTTATTGACATGACAAATTACTATAATATAATAAACTTTCATAATATTAAAAATAA
>JAHJRV010000025.1 GCA_018830725.1 Actinomycetota bacterium
CAACAATTCTGACACGGTAATTGTTTTTTGCAAAATAATTAACAATTGTAGCTGCAGCACTGATAAGATATTCAAAAGTAGATTCTTTGCCACTTCCAAGATGAGAGCCTCTAAATCCATCTACAATAACAGCAACTCTACTAATTGTTGCATCGTCTACTTTTCTAATCATTAGAGTTGAAGTCTTTGCTGTTGATTTCCAATGAATTTTTCTTAAGTCATCTCCGCTAACATATTCTCTGAGGGAATAGAAATCATCACCAATAGGTGAAATAAAATCACTGGATAAAGCTTCATATCCAATAAACCCTACCCCTCCTGGTGAAAATCGCGAGATATTATAGATTTTAGGATATACAAGTATTTCTTGATAATCATCAAACAAAATATTGTTACCAGTAAGATTGAATGAATCTTGACCTCTCATAGAAATTGGACCTATTTTATAGAGTCCTCTCTTATCCATATTTAATTTATATTTAATATTGAAATCTTTTTTAGAAAAATCTGTAGGAATAATAAAATTGTTAGAATTACCAAAATAGGAGGGTAATTGGTCCTTTATAATAGGTATTGAAGTAAATATAGCACCTTTATTCTCAGCATGTAAGTTTACATTTAAAATATTATCAACATAAACTCTTTTATGTTCAATTTGCCTTTTAATAGAGAGCTTATTCCTTATCTGGATAGTAGAAAATAGAGAATATAAAAGAGTTATGAAAAAAGTGATAGAAAGAAGAAGAAATTCGTATGAACCAAAAGCTCGGGCTCCTATATAGCTTAAAATTGATAATAAAAGTATTAACCAGCCTCTAAGTTTAATCATTTACTCCACCTCGGGAGCAGGTATTTTCTTTAATATTTCATTTAAAATATCGAAAGCATTTTCACCATGCATTCTGGCTTCTGGAGTTAATATAATTCTATGAGCTAATACTAATGTGACCATCTCCTTAATATCATGAGGTATTACATAATCTCGACCTCTAATTAGTGCAAGTGCCTTTGATGTCTTTAATAGTCCCAAAGAGCCTCTTGGACTTGAACCCAAATAAAGTTTGTCGTTTTTTCTTGTTTGCTCAACTATGCTTACTAGATAATCTTTAATACTTTCATTTACAAATATAGTTTTAGTTACTTCTATCCAGCGACTAACATCCTCACCTGTACAAACTGGAGATATATCATCTATTGCAGGATGAGTTCCGTGTTTTTCTAGAATTACTAATTCATCACTATGAGTGGGATATCCCATAGTTATATGCATGATAAACTTGTCTAACTGGGCTTCTGGTAATGGGTATGTTCCTTCATATTCAATAGGATTTTGAGTTGCTACAACTAAAAATGGTATATTTAATTTATAAGTTATACCATCTACAGTCACCTGTTTTTCTTCCATACACTCAAGAAGACTTGATTGGGTTTTTGGAGAAGCCCTGTTTATCTCATCAGCCAAGATGATATTAGCAAAAACCACCCCTTCTCTGAAATTGAAATCTTGAGTCTTTTGACTATATACAGAAACACCAGTTATATCTGAAGGTAAAAGATCAGGTGTAAATTGAATTCTTTTTAATTTACAATCTATTGATTTTGCAAGAGACTTAGCCAACATTGTCTTTCCAACTCCAGGTACATCTTCAATAAGGACATGTCCCTCAGCAAGGAGTGCTGTTAAGACATATTCAATTACTTTTCTTTTTCCCTCAATTACCTTCTCAATGTTTTTTATAACTTTAATTATTTCTTCCCGTGTTTTCTTTACCTCGTCTCTAACTCTTGACTCCATAAAATCCTCCAATTAAAAAATACATACTCTGAAACAATTTTAACATAATGTATTTTAACTTTTTTAATTTTCTCCTTTCTCTAAAAACTTTTAAATGTCATTGTGAGCTACTGAAGAGATTGCCACGTCGCTAACGCTCCTCGCAATGACAAATAGCAATTTTTATTATTTATTTTAAACTTTATTTTTATAATAGGATGGATAAATTGTTTTTATATGATAAAATTTTTATTAAATATAAATTTTTTATTTGTAAAATTTTAGGAGTATTAATTTTATGCCATGGTTACCAGAAATTGAAATATTAAAAAAGAAACTAAAAAAGGAATTTATAGGAAAGAAAATATTAAGTGTAGAGTTTTATAAAGAGAGCGAATATTATCCACAAGTTAGATTATTAGAATATGAACTTACCAACAAACACATTCTAAATATAACAAGGAAGGGAAAGTATCTAATTTTTTCGCTTGAAGGAGGAAATAATCTAATAGTAGATTTAAAGGTTACAGGAATTCTTAGATACTTTTCAGAAAAACTTTCCATAAACAGTTATACTCCTATGATTTTAGATATAAATAATAGTTATTTATATCTCCAAAACCTGAGCTTAAGATATGTAAGTTCTATACCGACAATGCAACTGAAGAATAATCAAATATTTAGAAATTTAGGTATTGATCCATTATCAAGTGAATACAATATAGAAATATTTTATAAGGCAACAAACAAAAGAATTGGAATGTTAAAAACAAATCTTTTAGATCCTTCCTATATAACTGGGTTGGGAAATTATTATGTAGATGAAATACTTTTTTTGGCAAAATTTCATCCTAAAAAAGAGATATCAAAACTTAATAGATTAGAGATAGAATCTTTATATTCCAGTATAAATAAAATACTAAATGAAAGTATTAATGTTGAAGGATCATCCAGAGAAGGGTTTTGTTACCTTGATGGTAGTAGGGGGAGCTTTCAAAATAATTTTAATATTTATGACAAAGAAGGAAAACCTTGTCCAATCTGTAGAAAGAATATAAAAAGAATATTCACTGGTGGTAGAGGAACATATATTTGTGAAAATTGTCAGAAATAAATTTAAAACTAATTATCAAAATACGGGGAGAAAAATTCTGAGAGATCTTTATCACTAACTTCTTCACATATATTAATAAATTCTGTGATATCTGCGTTTTCAAACTTATACTCTTCATAATATCTTCTTAATATCTTATACATCACTTCTTTTCCAAGATGATCTTCTAATTTAAATAGAAGTTCTGAACCTCCTTTATAAATTTCAGCACCATACTTCCCAAAATCTTCATAATCTCTTATTGTTTTACTCATCACTTTTGGTGGAACCTCTATAGAACGTGGTTTGCGATGCATAGTTGAAAGAATAATTTCTCTCTCCTCTTCACTGTATTTATTAATAAAATATTGATACGTAGAATATTCAGCAAATGCCTCATCTAACCAGGGCTGATTAATTTCATCATTTCCAACAACTGAGTACCACCACTGGTGAGCTGTTTCATGAGCTATTACATATTCATTGCGATAGGAAGAAATCTTTTTGTCATTATAATCCGCATATTTAATCTGGCATAGTTGTGGGTACTCCATTCCACCAAAATTCATAAAGTTTTGAGCAATTGAGTAATTTTGATAAGGATATTTTCCGAAGAGTTCACTAAAAATAGCAATTGCATCTTTAGCAAAATTTAGGCTATTCTTATTTTTTTCTAAATCTTCTCCTATCAAAAAAGAATAAATATTAATATCATGATATTTATCCTCTAATACACCATATTCCTTACTAAACATAATTGCAAAATCTCTAACTGGATAGGCTTCATATGTATAAGTTATATAATCATCAGTTTTTTTTGTATTAATGAGTTCTCCAGTAGATGCCAAAACATAATTTTCAGGAAGTGATATTTCTACTTCGTAAATTGAACTATCACTATAAAAGGGATCTCCTATAGGGAGAAACGGGTCTTTATGCCAACCATCATCATCATAAACAGCCAGTATTGGACACCAATTTCCCAAGGAGACAACATCTTTGTAATAACCATATCTGTCTGCATTTTTTGGAATATCCTGATAAAACTCAATAGTTATTTCTAAATTTTCATCAGGATTAATAGATTTTTCTAAATCTATTTCACATAAAGTCTGTTCTATCTTGTAATTAGTCTCTATAAAATCAACTAAAAGTTTTGTTATTTCCATTTTCCCTGGAACTATGTCTAATTCATTTAAATCCTTTCCAGTTAAATCGGTTATTATCTTAAATGAATCATCTGAATATTCATCATAAGCTCTTGGATATAGATGAAAATAAAGCTTATCTAATTTATCATACTCAAAATTCGTGTATTCTAATTGAAGCTTACATTCTAGCTTCATATCCTCAGGAAGGAATTTAACCTGAACAGTGTATTCATTGAGTATATTTTTTAAAGACTCTTTATCTTTGAAAGATTCTTTAATTTCTCCAGATTCTTCAATACTATCTGCTTCCCGATCTGTCTCTTTAGTTTCCCCTTCTGACGAAGTAGTTTCTACGGAAGTCTCTGATGTAGTCTTGTCTGATACAGGAAATTTTAAAATATTTTTTAATTGTCTGTAAGCAAATATTACAAAAATGCTTATCAGAATTAATATAAATATTAAAGTTATAATTTTAAAAATTCTTGATTTCATCATAATTTTTTATGGTTTTTTAAATTGTTTTAGAAAAGATGGTATAAGATAAAACATTTAATTTTAGGAATAGTTCAAAGACTAAGTTCTTTGCTTATATTCTGCATTGCTGAGAGACCAAGTTTTACAAATTCTTCCAATTCTAATCCTATTTCTGAGCATTTTTTAATTTGCCCTCTATTAGCACCTCTTGCAAAAGCCTTTTCCTTAAATCGATTGAGAACAAAGTTATGGTCAATTGAAGATAATTTTTTGTCTGGATGAATAAGAGCTGCTGCTACTATCAAACCGGTTAAGGGATCAACACAGTAAAGTGCTTTTTCAAGTAAGGTCGTTCTTTCTATTTTGTGCATATCATTATGAGCTCTTATAGCATTGACTAATTCATCATCAAATCCAATCTTTTTTAGCATGTCTGCTCCTACAATGCTATGCATATTAGGATCTTTTGCAGTTATTTCATAATCTATGTCGTGAAGAAGACCAGTTAATACCCATTTTTCTTCATCCTCACCCAAATTTTCTGCGAGACTTTTCATAATAGCTTCAACAGCAAGCATATGTTTAATAAGATTTTTGTTTTTTACATTCTCTTTAATAAGTTGATAAGCTTCTTCTCTGTTCATTACAAATCTCCTATTAAAAATAAATATTATTAAAGATATAATAAACCATAAAATTAATTATAGATTTACAATAATACATTAAATATTGTCTAGATATGAACCATAATACATTATCGCCGTGGTATTTCTCAGCTTTAGATTTAAACAAACTAATCCAGTGTCCTCAATATAGAGTTTATCGCTATGTTCCTATAACATAGTATAAAATAAATTAAAAAAAATTATAAAATTTTTATTTGGTAGTTTAATAGGTTAAAATAAATAAATTATCTAATAAAATTTGTATATTAAAAATTTATGATGGGAAAATACTTAAGAGATTAAAAGTAAAAAATTAGTAACATTAAAAGTATTATTTATATTAATAAATATGGAAAAGAATCTGAAAAATTTAAAGTATATTGGAATAAGGATAATAGGAAGAGTTAGGGAAACCCACATTTTTTTGGGTGAAAAAAATGATGAAATTGGAAGGTTAGAATTTAAATTTTGGGGAAAAGATGCTGTATATAAATCTAAAAATGAGGAGTTAAAGTTAATAAAAAAGGGATGGTCTACGAAGAGATATAGTTTGATAAAAGAAGATAAAGTCCTTTTAAGTGGAAAACAGGTGTTTTTGTCTCGTAATGCAACTTTTTACTTACATAAGAATGAAAGTTTTAGACTAGGAATTGGTGGATACCGTCGCCCATATATACTAACCGATATAAACAAAAAAGAAGATTTATTTTCTATTGGAATAAAAAGAATTGCTCCTCCTGATATAGAGATAAAAATAATTTCGGATAGTCTAAAAGACATCGAATTTTCAAATTATTTAGTAATACTTACATATTTCACCTGGGTCAGTATAAAGAGATCAAGAATTATAAAATTTTAAATAATAAATATTACTTCACTAAATCAAAAATATTGTAAAATAGTTTTATAGAAATGTCTCAATAAACATACTCAAAATACTTCAAATCTTAAAACTGAAATAAATAAAATATTTAGATAGACATATTATACGAGGAGGAAGAGCGAAACAATGAAAAGATTATATCGTTCGAAAAAGGACAGAATGCTATGTGGAGTATGTGGAGGAATAGCAGAATATTTTAATGTAGACCCAACATTAATAAGGATACTGTGGGTAATACTTTCTTTACCAGGAGTGGTATTTCCAGGAATCTTAGCATACATAATTTGTTGTATAATCATTCCTGAAAATCCTGAACAATAAGAAAAACTGTTTGTTTACATAAAAACATAGAATTTGACAGTGTCACTAATGTATAAGAAGAGATACATCGGTAACACTTTGGTTGTATAATTTATAAAATATAAAATTATAATGAAACTTATTGGATATGAAAATTTTAATTTATGACCGAGAAAAAAAAGCTATAAACTTAGATGCTCAAAAAAAA
>JAHJRV010000026.1 GCA_018830725.1 Actinomycetota bacterium
ACTGCTATTGCCCCTTCAGATGGTCGACTTTTTGTACTAAGCCTTATACTGGTAGTTTTTCTGATTCCACTCTCCTTCAGCGCTCATCTTACTCTGTCTTCGGAGATCAAGGGATTGGGGGCAACCTTCCTTGTAATCAGCGCAGGTCTCGTCTTTGCTCTAGCTACTCTGATTGTCATCATTGCCTTGCGGACATCGGAGAGTCACACTCTACCTAGGTGGCTGTTGGCTGATTTGAGAGCTACCACAGTTGGTCTTATGGCAGGTTCAGTGGTTGCCTTTCTTTCCCTCCTCGTTCCGTTTGAGGAGACTGTATCTCTAGAACCTGGGGTAGATATCCCGGTACGGGCTATTGGCTTAGCATGGGCTTTCGGTGCCTTTTTCGTGGTGCTTACGGTGGTTGATCTCTTCATCAGGAGGCGAATGCCGATCGCAATAGATAAATCCCCCGAGGTGAAGGAAATGAATCAAGTCTTCTACTCAAAGGTGAGGGCTATGAATAGTGCAATATTTGGGATGGCTGTGGGTTTGAGTGCTTTCTCTTTGATGGAACTCCCTGTGAAAGTAGCAGCAGATTTGACTTTATCGCTGGTTCACTTTGCTTTCCTTTTCTTTCTGATAATTGTGCTCTGGAATAGGCTATTCCGAATCTACGCCGTTGTTTCTACTTTCTATGAAGGGCTCGATTTTGCAGTATTCTGGCTAGCATTCTTCGTTGTTTTGACTCCTCCTGTCTTTCGACTGGTGATTCTTCCTGGCTCTGCTACCAAAGAGATCGGCTCAATAGTTTTCCCGGTATTGATAGCCATAATTGCACTAACTAATGGAGCTCTCCATCTTTATACTGCTGGATTGCAGCGGCGCGAGGTGGCAATTTCTTCAGAGATTAAAAAAGAATTTCGCTGGTGGGCTTGGGGAAGTTTTGCTCTAGGTATCCTCTTTCTCACTTCACTGCTTATACCTCTCACGGCGACTTTAGGGTATATGTCTCTGCGAGTTATCGCTTGGTGGGTTTCTTTGATAAGCTTTGTGGTTATTATGCGAGTTGTGACCCGTGTCACTCATTTCAGCTCCTAAAATTTAATTTTAAATATTTAATATAATAGTTTTTAATATCACTTTTAAAAAACAAAATATAATAGAAATTAAGAAAAATAATTGATATAAAGCATATATGACTTGAAATAATAAATTAATAAATTTATTAAACATGATAATTTAAACTAATGAAATTTAAGAAGGATAAAAAGTATACATTTGAAGATTTGTTAGATATAATAGCACATTTAAGAGGTCCAAACGGTTGCATATGGGACAAAGAACAGACTTCAAAGTCTATAAAGAAAAATTTGATTGAAGAGTCATATGAAGTTGTTGATGCTATCGATAGAGATGATAGTGAGGGACTCAAGGAAGAACTCGGTGACCTACTATTGTTACTTGTTTTTCATGCTCAAATAGCAAACGAGGAGGGAAAATTTGATATTTACGGAATAATAGATTCTCTAGCTAATAAACTAATAAGAAGACACCCGCATATATTTAGTGATGTTAATGTTAAGTCATCTAAAGAGATTTTAAGAAATTGGGAAAAAATAAAAGAACAAGAGAAAAAGTCAAAGAAGGAAAAAATTGTTGAAATCTCTAAAACTCATTCAACATTACCTGCACTACAATATGCTCATCGACTACAAGAGAGAGCAGCAAGGGTTGGTTTTGATTGGGATAAAAAAGAGGATTTATTACCAAAACTTAAGGAGGAAATTTCAGAATTAGAGAAGAGTTTAAGAGAGAAATCTAAAGATTTAGCTGATGAACTTGGAGATTTGTTATTTACAATTGTAAATATTGCAAGAAGATACAGGATTGATTCAGAGGATGTTTTAAGAAAATCCTCAAAAAAGTTTAAGGATAGATTTGATATTATAAAAAAGTTAAGTAAAGAGCAGGGAAACCAACTTGAAGAATTATCATTGGATGAGAAGGAAGTTCTCTGGCAGAAAGCTAAAAAGATATTGGAATCTAAAAAAGGAGAAAATTTATGAGAAGAACAAAAATAATGTGTACTATAGGTCCAGCAACAAGTAGTGAGAAAATGATAGAAGCACTAATTAATGAAGGTACTGATATATTTCGCTTAAATTTTGCTCATCTTAGTCAAGAAGAAATAGAAAAAAATATAAAAATAATTAGAAAAGTTGCAAGTAAAAAAGAAACAGATGTAGCAATATGTGTGGATCTTCAGGGTCCAAAAATAAGGGGTTGCAAGGTAAAGGGAGATGGTGTCTCTCTTAAAAAAGGAGAGACTTACTTTTTAACAATAGATCCTTTTTTAGGTGATGAGAAAAAACTGCAAATATCTTATAAGGGATTTATAAATGATGTTGAACCCGGAACAAGGGTTCTCTTAGATGATGGTAGGATTGAACTTAATGTCATAAAAAAATATCCAAGTGAAGTTGAATGCAAAATAATAAATGGTGGAATTCTTCGATCAAATAAAGGAGTGAATCTTCCTGATATCACATTAAATCTTGATTCCTTTACCCCAAAGGATCATAACGATTTAATATTCATTCTTAATCAGGATGTAGATTGGATTAGCATATCATTCGTTCGATCATCAAAAGATGTTGAGAAGGTTAGAGAAGTTATAGAAGACTTTGGTTCGAATGTGAAGGTGATAGCAAAGATAGAAAAACATGAAGCAATTACAAATATCGATTCTATAATAAGAGCTGCTCATGGGGTGATGGTTGCCAGAGGTGATTTGGGAGTTGAAATGCCAATCGAAGATGTACCCAAATATCAAAAAATGATAATAAATCACAGCAACTTGGAGGGAAAACCTGTAATTATTGCCACTCAGATGTTAGAGTCTATGGTTGAAAATCCAAGACCAACAAGAGCTGAAGCCAGTGATGTTGCTAATGCTGTTTATGATGGAGCAAGTGTAGTTATGTTATCTGCTGAGACTGCGATTGGTAAATATCCAGTGGAAAGTGTAATAATTATGTCAAAAATAATCAATAGTACTGAATCAATGATTGATTATGGTACAAAGATGATAGAAAAACTAAAGATCGGTTATAAAAGCGTAACTGATTCTATAGCACTTGCTGCTTGTGAAATTGCAAAAAATCTTGATGCAGCTGCTATTATAACCTCAACTAAATCTGGTCATACTGCTCGTGAGATCTCCAAGAATCATCCACCAACTACTATTGTTGCTGTAAGCCCTGTTCAGAGAGTAGTTAATCAATTAAAATTATCATGGGGAGTTTACCCGATTATATCAATACATTCGAAAAATATAGATGAGATGATAGATAATGCAGTGAATCTTGCTTTAGAAAATGAATTTATTAGTAAAGGTGATGTTGTAGTAATCACTGCAGGAGTATTGGTTGATCGACCTGGTACTACAAATATGCTAAAAGTTCATATTGTTTGAAATACAAAAAAAATATCAATAAAAAGAAGGAAATATTATTTTTTGATTTAATATAAAATTGTAAGGAGTTTAAAATATTCTAAAAATCGGAGAGGATTTGGCAAGAATAAATAAAGATAGATATCAAGAGAAAATTTCAAAAAGGATTAGGGAAAAAGAAAGAAGTAGAATAAAGAGATTGATTACTCCAACTGTAATACTAGCAATATTATTTGTCATTGTATTTTTAGTTATTAACACACCAACTGCTAACGAAATTTTAAAACAGAGAAAAGAAATGGAACTACTTAAAAATGAATTAGAACAAGCCAAAATGATAAACAAAGAACTCGAAAAAAAGATAGAAAGGATTAGCTCACCAGAATATATAGAGGAAGAAGCGAGAAGGAAGTTTGGACTTGTTAAGGAGGATCAAACCGCTTATGCAGTTGTAAATGAGTCTCCAGAAAATGAAGATGAATCTGGAAATGAGCAAGCAAAGTTTGGTATAAGTTATCAATTTTGGGAGAATTTTGCTAAAAGCTACTGGTCCCTCAAACATTAATTACCAATATTAAATACTAATGAGAATAATACTTTAAATTCTATAAAAGCAAAAAGAATTCATTTTTTAAAAATCTATATAAAATACATTTAAAATATTTAATATTGCTTTTTTAATTGAAATAGTTTATAATGCAATGTATTTTATTTATATAATAAAAGTTTCATATAAAAAGGATTATATGAAATGGCTGGTTAAGTATTAAGGGAGTTGATAATAAAAATCAAATAAATCTTCTGTAAATTTTTTTAATGAAAGTTCTCTTGTGTTTAATTATTACTTTCACTGTGAAGTTTGAATTGCTATCTTGCATCTACTTCCAAAAGAAACGTTAATAGACTGAGAGAAATAAGTATAAGGAGGTTACTATGCAAGGTAGTAAACTATATGTCGGAAATCTTAGCTATTCTGTAACTAGTGAAGAGCTAAAAGAATTGTTCTCCAAACATGGTGAGGTTAAGGAAGTCAATATAATTGAAGGTAAAGGTTTTGGATTTGTTGAAATGTCTAAACAAGAAGAAGCTGAAAAAGCAAAAGAAGCATTGAATGATAGTGATTTTAAAGGCCGTACCCTAAGAGTTGATGAAGCTCGACCACCCAGAAAAAGAGAAGAAAATAGAGGTTATCGAAGATATTAAAATAATCGAAGTATAACCTATATCTAACAATAAATCTAATATAATAATTAACCAGCCAATCATATAAGATTAAATAAATAGTGAAGGTGCTTAGCACCTTCACTATTTATTTTGTAGACTACTTTCTAACTTAAAGACCATAAATGTCGGTATACTTTTTTTGCATATAAGTTAAAAATGGTTTCGTGCAGATTGGCTCTCCAGTTACTCTTTTTACTAACTCATCAGGTATGTATTTTGCACCTTCTTTATAGATTTTTTCTCTCATCCAATTTAATAATGGTATAAAGTTGCCTTTCTTTATCTGACTTGGAATGTCAGGTAAATCTTTTATAGCTTGATTGTAAAAAAGAACAGATAGTAAGTTGCCTAAAGAATAAGTAGGAAAATAACCAATTCCACCCATTGACCAATGAATATCTTGTAATACACCTTCAGCATCATTAGGAGGACAAATACCAAGGTACTCCTTCATCTTTAAGTTCCACAGCTCAGGTAACTCTTTGACTTTAACTTGTCGTTCCAACATTAGATTCTCAATTTCAAATCGCAAAAATATATGAAGGTTGTAAGTAACTTCATCAGTATCAACTCGAATTAATGATGGACTTACTTTATTTATAGCTCGGTAAAAGGATTCAACACCAACACCTTTCAATTGATTTGGGAAATATTTCTTTAGATGAGGTAACCAGAAGGTCCAAAATTCCATACTGCGACCAACAACATTTTCCCACAGACGTGACTGGGATTCGTGTACACCTAAAGATACCCCACCTCTTAAAATAGTTCTGTTAAATGTTTGGTCAATACCCTGCTCATACATACCATGTCCAGCTTCATGGATAGAGCTAAATAGTGCTGATTTGAACTGGTCTTTGTAGATTCGTGTTGTAAGTCGAACATCATCTATTGAAAATGAAGTTGTGAATGGGTGTGTTGAACGATCTTGTCTACCATGTTTAAAATCAAATCCAAGGCGCTTGATAACTTCTATTCCAAAATCCCACTGCTTATCTATATCAAAATCTTGATTAAATATAGAGTCATCTAAAGCATCTTGTCTTTCTGAGATTGCTTTTACTAATGGAATAAGTTCCGCTTTCATTTCATTAAAGAGTTCCTCCACCTGAGCCGTCTTCATTTCTGGTTCAAACTCATATAACAAAGCATCATAGATTCTATCTTTATAACCCAGCGCTTCAGCTTTTTGAATTGTCAGATCTAAAATCTTTTCCAAATGTGGTCGAAATATGAAGAAATCTGATTTTTCTCGCGCTTTTCGCCAGGCTATATCACCTAATGAAGTTGCTTTAGCTAACGCAGCAACTAATTCAGGTGAAAGCCGTTTTAATCTATCATAATTACGTCTTGTAACGCGAATTAAGCTGGCTTCGAATGAGTCATAATCAAGATCACCAGCTTTAGCTTCAATATCAGTAAGTAGTTGTCCGATTTTATCAGAGATAAAGAGTTCATGAGTTTTTTTAGCTAAGGTAGTTAGTTGCATTGCTCGACTCTCAGCTCCACCTAATGGCATATAGGTCTGTTGATCCCAACTCAATACAGCAGTAGCAGCGTGTAAATCGGATATCTCACCTAAGAGCACCTTTAATTCTTTGAATTTCTCATTCAATTTAATTACCCCTCTCTTTTTATTTTTTTTCTATTTTTTAAAATTAATAATAGATAGTTATTAATTCGTAAACTGATAAGAACTTTAGTTTATAATTTTAACACTATTTCGATTTGTTTTAGATAATCTTTTTAATAATGGAATGTGATTTCTGGTAGGTAATTTTATTTGATTTTATAGATTTGTCAAAATTTAGAAGTTAAATTAATATATTGGATGTAAGAAAGCTTATGAGTTTATTATTATAAAAATTTTATTACTTTTTTAAAGAACAAACTACAAACTCATCTCGTTTATAGTAAAATTTATGTATTGACTAAATTATTGTAGTATTGGTATATTTATATAGTGGATTGCCCGAGTGGCGGAATTGGTAGACGCAACGGACTTAAAATCCGTCGGATTGTATCCGTGTCAGTTCGAGTCTGACCTCGGGCACCAGATTTATTATATTATTTTCCATTTTTAGTTTATATAAAGAGGTATTTTTGAAAGAAATATTTTCTAAGGAAAAGCTCTAGTTAAAATTTCTAATAACTGGAGTTTTGCTTTTTTTAAAAGTTTTTAAGAGATTATTAATACAATATGTACTATTAACGAGATAATAAAGAGTTTTTAATTATTAATGGTTTAATTATAGTGAGGGAATTTGATGATAGAGAAAATGAAAGCAATAATAAAAAGAGAGAGTAAACCAGGAGCAGAGCTCGAAGTTGTAGATATTCCAAAGATTAGTCCTAATGAGGTTTTAGTAAATGTAAAAGTGGCATCAATATGCGGTACTGATGTTCATATCTATAAATGGAATGAGTGGGCACAAAATAGAATTAAACCGCCTCTTATTATAGGTCATGAATTTGCGGGAGAGATTGTGGAAGTTGGAACTGATGTTAAATCTTTAAAAGTTGGTGATTTTGTATCTGCAGAAACACATATTCCTTGCAATCAGTGCTTCCAGTGTAAAACGGGAAAACAACATATTTGTAAAAATGTCTCAATCCTGGGAGTCGATATAAATGGTGTTTTTGCAGATTATGTAGCTCTTCCTGAAGTATGTGCATGGAAAAATTCTGAAAAGATACCGTTTGAATTTGCATCAGTTCAGGAACCCTTGGGTAACTCTGTTTATGCAACTTTGGAAGGTGGAGGTGTTACAGGTAAAAAAGTGG
>JAHJRV010000027.1 GCA_018830725.1 Actinomycetota bacterium
CATCATCTCTATTTGAAATGAAAGCAATATATTTTCCATCTGGTGACCATTTTGGTTGACTATCTACTTGATTTCCATATGTAAATTGCCAGGCTCTTCCCCTTTCAGTTGGTACAATCCATAGATTTGAATATTTCTTTTTAGTCTTTCTATCTACTCTCTGAACACAAAAAACTACATGTTTACCAGATGGAGAGATTTGGCAGTCAGTAATCAATTTAAATCTATATAAATCATCAGCAGATATATACTGCTTTTTTCGCGTTGGCATAGTCTCTCCTTTTATAATGTTAAAAATATAATTTATTAGGATATTATATAAGATATGCAGGAAAGTCTATTGATATTCTTTAATAATGAATTTTTCAATATCCTTCTTCCATAACCAATTTTTACTCATATCTATTTAAGACCTCTAGAGAACATTTGAGCTATAAATCCTGCAATGGGTGGAAAGAAGAATGTACTTGCAATGCGAATGAGTGTAAATCTCCAGCCTAATATTCCAACTATTAGTTAAGAAGTCCCAAATTAAAGTTAAAATTGGTAAATGGTTGCTAGTATAAAATATTATTTTTAAATTGGCGGAGAGAGTGGGATTCGAACCCACGAAGGGCTATTAACCCTTAACGGTTTTCGAGACCGCTGCTTTAATCCCCTCAGCCATCTCTCCAAAATAATAATATCAAATGAAGAGAAAAAGTGAAATTTTTATTTTTTAAATCTATGTAGAATCTATCTTATTTTATAATCACAAATTTTGTTTATAAAAATAAAAAAATTAATATTTTGGAATCTTTGATTAATATATAAATTTATAAAAAAATGGCGCGCCTGAGAGGATTTGAACCTCCAACCTCCGGATTCGTAGTCCGCTGCTCTATCCAATTGAGCTACAGGCGCACACCAAAATATTCGTTTTATTTAAGTATTATGCCATTTTATATATGTTAGATAAGCTAAAGAAATTGTTTCAATTTTATCTAGCTTAAAATATTTCTCTTCAAATTTGAAACTAATTGACCAGCCATGCTTGGAAAGAATATTTAAATGTTATCAAACTCAAAATATTTCTTTTGTATAAATATTATTTCATTCCATATTTAAAATCAATTAGTTCCTTTGATTTTAGTTATTAATTATTTTTCTATAATTAAATAAATTATCAATAAAGATATTTAAAGATTTGGGCATAGTTTCTCCCTTCTTTATACTTGATTCCCCTCCCTTGATAGGAGGGGGTAGGAGGAGGGTGTAGACTAATTATATCTAATAGAATATTAAATTCTATCTAAAAAAATAAAATAAAAAACCATTCTTGATGGGAATGGTTTAAATATGGCGGAGGAGGTGGGATTCGAACCCACGAAGGAGCTATTAACCCCTTAATGGTTTAGCAAACCATCCTTTTCGTCCACTCAAGCACTCCTCCCGCAAATATACATTTACACAATAATATATATTTTTAATAATTCTTAGATATAAATCGAAAATTCTATTAATATTATACCCAATTATATCCAAAAAGAATTATTAATTTAAAATTTTAAATTAACTTTATCTAAAATTTTCAAACAATGAATCATAAAGATATCTAATAATCTATTATTTTTAGCTAAACATAGACAAGTAGTTTTTATATCTTTTTACATGTTTAGCATTACTAAACCCAATTTCCTTTACATATTTATGAATTTCCTGTAAACGTGTAATATGAACTTGTCGTCTTGTAATCTCTGTGGGATGATAACCAAGTTCCATCCATATTCTTCTAACAGATTTTAATAAAGGTTTTGAAGCACTTGTAAAACTTATTTGTATTGCTAATGTATTTGCATGATAGTTCTTCCGAGCAATATTTCCATCAGTATCTACTAACCCCCTTAAACAAGCTTTCATCAAACCTTTATTTTTAAAAACCCATTTTGGTATATCTACCTGTTGTTTCACCTTATTACCTCTATGTAGCCCTATTTTTTCTAAGAACTCTACCAGATTAGTACTAGAAGCAACTATATGTGTACAATTTTCTTTAATACGATCTATTCTAACAGGAACAATTGAAAATAATTTTTTAAATAAAGAGTTAACATAAAGAATATATTCAGCATCCCCTTTATAATTCAGTGAAACTTTAACCTGATGATTTGTTATACCACCATCTCCCAATATAATTCCTGTAAATTCTGCTAAACGAATTGAATAAGCTGGAATTTTAATTTCTTTTCTTTTAACAACTCTTGGATATCTCTCAGGATATAATCTTCTTAATTCTTGAGATCTTTTACCTCCCTTACTTCTACCTTCTGGTGTGCCGGGAGGTCCATATATCTTTAATCTTGCTAATCCTCCGGCTTTTGCTGCTTTAGGAACACTCCAATATTCTGGAAGTATTTTTTCTATATTTGGGAGAGAAACTTTCGTAAATTCTGATAGTATCTTTGCTTTTTCATAGTTCATCTTAAGTACTTCTCTTCTCCAATCTCTGAGAGTTCGTGATGATAAATTTACAACTTTTGCTAATCTATCCCATGTCAAACCTGATTTATTTTTAACATTTTCCATAAAAACTCTTTGATCACCTTTTTTTACTACAGCTCTTGACATATTCTTACTCTAAATTCTTATAACTTAACTTTTATTTAACTATTTTTATTTCTTTTATTTCTATTTTAAATTAATCAAATACTTTTTAATCTTTACCCTATGTTTTAGTTTATGAATTAATTTTATTTGTTAATTAACTATTTAAATATAAACATAATTAATCAAATGTATATATATTATACAAACATTAGTTCGTTTTGTCAAGCATAAAAGTTATTTTTAAAAATAATTATTTATTAATAGAATTTGATGTTGTGAGGTTATATTAGGAATATAATTTTTAAAATGGAATTAAATTAAAATTGTTTAGCTATTAAATTAATATTCCACTAGAAATAAAAGTGGCGGAGGGGGAGGGATTCGAACCCCCGAAGGACCGTTAGGTCCTTAATGGTTTTCAAGACCATCTCTTTCAGCCACTCAGACACCCCTCCAAATTAACATAGTTTTCAAATAAATTTTAACACAGATTAAAAAATGTATATATAAATTTAATTATAGAGGTTTAAATTTGTTGGGAAAAATAAATAATTTCAATTATGAATTAAAGGGATCCTTCCCCTTTCCTTCACTCCGTTCAAGGACATGCTTATCACTCAGGGTCAGGATGACAAACTTATTATCATTTGGCACTTTAGATATTTTTTGGAAAGATTTTTTCGATTCTCCTTATTTAAGTTCTAGTTAGGTTTTAATTACCGTTTACTTTTTTAGGAAGATTTTTCTATTATTTTTATATAAGATAAAGGTATTATTTAGGTGTTATTTTTTTGATTCCTTTCATATATGGTTTAAGCACATCAGGAATTAATACAGATCCATCTTTCTGTTGATAATTTTCTAAAATTGCAGTGATTGTTCTCCCTATTGCACATGCTGTTGAGTTCATAGTATGAACTAATTTAAGTTTTCCATCTTCATCTTTATATTTTATTCCAAGTCTTCTTGCCTGGAAGTCTGTATCATGACTACAGGACACAAGTTC
>JAHJRV010000028.1 GCA_018830725.1 Actinomycetota bacterium
AAACCCATTTCTTTAAGTTGAATTGTGTTTGCTTTCCTTAGATCAAGTTGATATTTTCCTTCTTTACGAGAAGGAATTAATAAATCACTAAAACTATCCCACTCCTTTTCCAAGATTTCTTTGACATCTTCTCCAACTTCATAACATTTTGAGCATATGCAAGGTCCCAAAAGTGCAAATAATAAGGATGGTTTTATATCTAAAGAGTCTACTATCTCCAAAACAACCTTTTTTGTAAATTTTCTGATTACTCCTTTCCAACCAACATGAATAGCAGATACCACCTTCGCTTCTTTATCAAAAATTAAAATTGGTAGACAATCTGCTGTTTTAATGGTTAATAAAATTTTGGGAATAGTAGTAATGAGAGCATCGCCCACTAATATTTCACCAGGTACTTCTTTTAATAGATGAAATTTGTCAGAATGAATTTGCTTTAAAGAGATAATAGAAAAATTCTTTAAATTGAAATTCTCAATAAGAGCTTTTTTTGTCCAATTCTTAGTTGTGAACCCATAAACTATTGAATCAATATTTCTCAATTTTGGAAATGTGAAAAAACTTAACTTCTCTTTTTCTTCTAAAAAGTAACTAAATTTGTTTTTCATTTTATCTTTAAACTAAAATTCATCAGAAAATTTTAAAATCCTTTTGTTTGACAATATCATTCAATGTTTTAAATGCTTTTTCTTCAATTTCATAACAATTCAAAATCTTTTGTTGTAAATTAGCCAATAATGGTTTAAGATCCTTTTTCTTTAAATCTTCTTCTGCTTTTTTTACTAATTTATCTACTTCCTTGTTAATTTCAATCATGTTTTCCAAAGCTCCTCGTTTTTGTTCCTCAAAGATTTTATTTTTTTCAAAAGAAAGCTCTCTTATTCTTCTTAATGTAGACCATGAATCGGGAAGAGCCGCTGCTGCAATCTTACTCCATACTTCACCAGAATCCTCAAACATTTTAGCAACTTCATTTAATCTAGGATTATTCAATATGCTGCTAGATTCTTTAAGGAATTGAGCATACATTGGTCGGAAGGCACTGCCACCAGTGCCACCAATTTCGATATAAATAAATGTATTAAAAAGGCAACCAAATAAATCTAATCCCTTAAACTGTTCTGACCATTTTGGTACAATATTAGCCCATTTTTGTATTCCAGCAAGTCCAATATTTCTTATGGGTGGTTCTAACATATTCAAACAACAACCCCTGATGCTCTCTTTGATTCCCTTTTCTAGATTTCCTATTTTTGAAGGATATTTTATTTTCAATATTTTATTCTTTGCAGGAAATGGGGGGAATTTTGAACTACAGGCTTTCTTTAAATCTTCTATACTAGAAGTTACATAATTTTTACCACGATCTGATATATAGACTTTATTTTCTTCTTCATCTATGCCAAATACAACAATAGTATGTCCACCAAAATGTGCTATTTCAGGAAGAGCTAAATAGGGAAGATAGGGCATATCCACAAATACATATACGGGTTCACCATCACGGAGCATATTTTTTAGTTGTTCATGCCCTTTTCTAATGCTCGTTGTTTGAAATATTATTGCCTCTCCACCAATTCTTTCACATATTTTTATCAGGAATTCCTCACCTTTTCCATATCGAGTACCTATAAAAGGAGAGGGCATCACTTTTACATACCAATATATAAATCCAATACCTCCTCCCAAACCCAGTAGCATTTCTTCTGATAAATGGAGTCCGTGATAATCCAAAACATTTTTCAATGCAGCTGTCTGACAATGCTTTCCACCAAATTGATTAAATCCTTTAATTATCAATTTTTCTTTTTCCTTAGTCATTTTTTCACCTCTTATCATTTATATAACTTATTTAATATCATACATCATAGAAAATAATCCAAGATTAAGGAGTATTCATCTGTCCAAAATCCTATCATCAGTTATATCTATTTTTACAAAAATCTTAGTATCAAAATCTACCACTGGAAGAAAAACACTTTTTTATATTTCTTTCGTAGTTTCAATTCAATCCCTTTTAACATTGATTTCCAATTACTCATTTCTTAAACTCCCTTTATTGTTTTCCTAGCAACCTTTAAGAGGTGACATAAACCCTCCAAGGGTTCTTTCTCTTAAAGAAATCATGTGCTTGCATTCTTTAATATGAACTTCTTTATCTGCTATAAATTTTCCAATTCTGCTTGCTTCTGAATATATCCTTTTTAATAAAGCTTTTCCTACCTTCTTAAAAAGATATATTTTAACTGTTGATTCAGCCTTTTCTGTAAAATCCCAGACTCCAATCACTCTTCCATCAAGCAAAATTGTTGCTGCAGCATTACCAGAACGGTCAAAGACATTATCATAGTCTCCAGGATCAATATATCTCTCTCTTTCTTTATAACCCATAATATATGGATCTTGAACTGGTAGAAAATTCACAATTCCTTTTCGGCTAAGATTAAAATATTTTAGATTTCTTTTATCTGTTTTTAGTAATATAAAATTACCTTTCAAATTAGAAATATTAATAATTAATGTTTGTTTCTCTAATTCCTTTAATAATTGTTTAATCATTGTCTTTCCTAATCCTGTCCACCAGGAAATATCATTTTCAGTTACTGGTCCAAATGAACTTAAATATTGTTTAACTAATAATTTCACAGCTTCTTTCTCTTTTAATTTGTGTAAGTCTAAATCAGGAAAATATCTATTAAAAGAAAAATATGTGTGTAAGTTACTTTTCCAACCCTTTCTTGAAACTCCTCTAATTAATAATCCCTGGTCACACATTAAATTTACAATAGGAGAGGTATTAACCTTCGTCTTTAAAGCATTTTTAATCTCGGTTGTTGTCATTGCCCTATTATTTAAAATATCCAAAATTTGCTTAGAGATTTCTTTATATTCTTCTGATGAAACTCCTAGATAATGCATATAACGTTCAGAAACCAATATAAACATTTTTTTTGTTGCAGCATAAGCAACAGGAATCATTTCTTTTGTTAGAATGTGAAGTGTTTTTCGCATACAACGGATCTTTCCTAATCTTCTTCTTATATTAATCTCCTCTTCCAGTACATTTTTAGTAAAATTCTTTGTTCTTGCAAAAAGAGATAAGTAAGGAGTAGTAGAACCAGTTGCATGTAGACCACTTATATCATTAACTATCTTTACAATATCATCAGTCTTTGAATCTTCTGTTAAATGCTGTTTATGTAAAACAAATTGATTTGCTTTTTCTATACTGACTTCACTCATATTACTTATTTAAGTATTTATTATTAAATATTGATAATTATTGTTTAAAATTTAAAATGTTAAGTCTTTCTAGTGCTTTCAATGCAATTAATGTTATCCATTTGCTAGGTTTACCAGCTGTCTCTATGTTAGTTTGTATTCTCCCAGTAGGTGAACTCTCTAAAATCCATTTTCCATCTTTTTTTCATTAATTCCATTTTTTAAATTTCAAGAATTATTTATAATTTTTTACCTTAATTTTTGGCAGTCTGGACAGAAATAACAGGCTCCACCTAAATACTGGTCTTGTGTTAAAAGCCCCTTTACACTTTTTTTTCCTGAGTAAATATTTATAAGAAAATTTACTCTTGAACTATATTTTTAATTTCCTCAACAATTTCTGGATTAGCTAATGTTGTAACGTCCCCAATATCTAGTCCGTTAGAGATAGATGTAAGGACACGACGCATAATCTTTCCAGAACGAGTCTTTGGCATGTCAGGAACAATATAAACATTCCGAGGTCTTGCTATTGGACCAATAATTGTCTCGATAGACTTTTTAACTTTATCCTCTATTTTTCTGCTAGGCTTGTAACCTAGCTTAAGAGATACATAAATATCAGGTACTCGACCTTTTATCTCATCTGCTAAAGGTACAACAGCTGATTCTGCTATCTCTTGGACAACAAGACAAGCAGACTCTAACTCCTTAGTACCTAATCGGTGACCAGCTACATTAATAACATCATCCACCCTACCTAATATTCGATAGTATCCATCTTTAGCTTGCATACCAGCATCACTTGTAAAATACGGCCAGTCAATC
This sequence comes from Actinomycetota bacterium, assembly GCA_018830725.1. Lineage (NCBI taxonomy): Bacteria > Bacillati > Actinomycetota > Actinomycetota bacterium. The sequence goes on from JAHJRV010000028.1 coordinate 4,051, forward strand.
CAATCTTTACTATTTTTATTTTTACAGTATTTCTCATAATATTGTGCAACATATCGCTTACGATTACCCCATATTGTTTGAAATGCACCTGGCCAAGGATTCCTTATACAGATATTCCCTGCTCTATTGGAACCTGTCATAATTTCATTTCCATTCTCATCGTATATTACTACATGTATACCTGGTACACCTGGACCTGTACTTCCAGGTTTCATTGGATGAAGTGCTGGCATTGTGCTACAAAGAAATCCTCCTGTTTCTGTCTGCCACCACGTATCAACAATAACAGCCTTCCCCTTACCTACAACATGGTAATACCATTTCCACACTTCTGGTTCTATGGGTTCTCCTACTGTTGTCATATGCTTAAAGTTATAATTATATTTACTCGGTTTATTAGGATCTGCTTTTCTTAACATCCGTATCGTAGTTGGTGCAGTGTGGAATATATTTACATCAAGCCGCTCAGCTATTCTCCACGGACGACCAGCATCTGGGTAGGTGGGTACACCTTCATACATAACACTTGTTGCAGCAAGTGCCAATGGACCATAAACGATATAGGAATGACCTGTGATCCAACCTATGTCCGCCATGCACCAGTAAACATCCTCTGGGTGAATATCCTGAACATATTTTGACGTACCTGCTACATAAGCTAAATAACCACCTGTGCTATGTTGACATCCTTTAGGTTTTCCTGTCGTCCCACTAGTATACATGAGAAAGAGAGGAGCTTCAGCTGGCATATGAACTGGTTCCACCTTTTTGCCGTGATAATTCTTAAGCACCTCATCCATAAAGTAATCACGACCTTCTATCATTGGTGTCTTGGAAACATACTTCCCAGGATAACGTCTCCAAACTAGTACTTTGTCTACAGCTTGACCTTTCTCTTGTGCTATTCTAACAGCTATATCAGCTTTTTCTTTGTGATCTAACAGCTTACCTGATCGGTAGTACCCATCAATTGTTATAAAGACATGACTTCCTGAATCTGCTATTCTTTCACCACATGCCTGACCACTAAACCCTCCATATACTTCAGAATGAATGATACCAAGTCTTGCACAAGCAAGCATCGTTATCGGGAGCTCGGGAACCATTGGCATGTGAAATGTGACTCTATCACCAGTTTTAAGTCCTGCAAAATCCTTGAGAAGTACAGCAAGCTCATTAACCCTAATATAGAGTTCCTGATAAGTTAAAAACACATAAGGTTCGTTCTCCGGTTCTGGTACATAAATAATTGCAGCCTTATTCTTATATTTAGCCAAATGTCTATCAACACAGTTATAGCAGGCGTTTATTTTACCACCAACAAACCATTCCCAGCAGGGAGCATTACTAGTATCAAGTGTTGTATGCCAGTATTTATACCAGGTTAGTAAATCTGCATATTCCTTAAAACACTCAGGGAAATTCTCCAAACTGAATCTTTCAAAGATTGAAGAATCAGTCATATTTGCTTGGGCAATAAATTGTGCTAAAGGATAATAATATCTTTCCTCTTGCCAATGAACTGCAATCTGTGCTTCACTGACTTCTACAGATTCCTCTTTTATCATTATGGCATCTCCTTGTTCATTTTTAGATTTTTTTAACTTAGTAATCTTTTAATTTATTAATTTTATAATATTTATGTCAAGATAACATAAATTTTTTAATATATTTCTAATTATTCAACATTCTCTGTATTACTTTACTTTCAAGCTCTCAAATTAAATTTTAATCTATCCAATGTACTAATCTTTTATTCTCATCAGTTACTAGGGAGTTAATATGATACTTGTTTTCTCCCTATTTTATAGCTTAGTGAAAGTTTCACCTATCTTGTTGGGAACAACAGATTTTCTCCAAAAGAAAAGATCAGAAAGTTTTTGATAAAAATTTAAAGAAGTATACCTATAGGGTCAGGTGGAAACAAAGTTGGATTCTTAACTTAATTTTTGGCAGTCTGGACAGAAATAACAGGCTCCACCTAAATACTGAATTTTTTCTATTTTACTACCACATTGAGGACAAGGATTTTTAACAGCATTTTTATCCATTATGCGAATATATTTTCCTCGATTGTTATAAAGATCATATTCATCATATCATCCACCTTATTTTATTGTTTTTCCTTTTAAGGTTTCATTAATTTGTTTGGCTAGGGTTACAAACTCAGGTAACTCAAACATTTCTTACCTCCATTAGGGTGAAGGTTTTATGAACACTTGCTAATTATTGGATTAATTTCATTGCCTCTTTAATATCTTCTGCAATCATCCTTCTTTTTGATTTCTCAATTAAATAATTTTTCCCTGTTGGTGTGTACGATGGAAAAACTCTTTTTTCTTTATAATAATATTCTTGATTTCTTATCTTATATGTAGAACCACTCGGAATAATTTTTTTCCCTACTTGCTTTTTCCAAATATAATTCATAGCTTTAATAGCTACATCACCCATAAGTAGAAAAACCCTTATATTGGGAAATAAATTTACTTCTTTTTCTAAAATTTTAGTACAATTTTTTATAGTATTAGTAGAAATCGCATATTGTATCTTTCCACATTTTATAGCAGTTGTTATATATATCCCTAAATCTAAAATTTCTTGCATAGTAGAAATATAAACACCTGCATCATTAAAAGCTTGGATGGTTGTTTTAAGATAAAAAGGATTATCTTTTGCATAAAAATAGTCTTCTTCATCAGCTGGAGGTGCTTCTGTTATCATGAATATTTGAATATTTAGTGGATTAATTCTCTTATATGAAACAAGATAACTATCTGCATTTATATCTTTACATTGGATATCCTTACATTTTATATAATCACAAACTTTCATACTAACCCTATTCTTTACTTAATTTCATTTAAAATTTTTTTACTTTTATTATATTCCCATTTATATTCTATTGTTTTAGCTGTTTTAATAGCTTGTTCCTTCCCTAATAGTTTAGAGACTACATACAATGACATATCAATTCCTGCAGATACTCCAGCTGATAAAATAAATTTACCATTGTCTAAATGTTATTTATAAATTATCATTTTTTCTTTCTCAAAATCACTTGCTTCACTTATTTTTTTAATAAGAACTTTATACTCTCCCAAGTTTTTATCATACAACTTGCTTGGTATCTTTTCAATTTCCTGTATGTCATCTTCAACATATACTACAATACCAACAATGTTATTATCTTTATTTATATTAATCCCTGCCCCTACAACTCCTTCAATATTTAAAATTTTATCTTTATTTAACTCAAGAATTTTAATTATCTTTGTATCCTGAGGAGTTATACCAAATTGAATGAGGAATATACTGATAATAATTATAATAGTAAGTAAAACTACAATCACAATCGCTATAATCTTTGTCATTTATTACCTTTTTATTAATAATTACAGTTTTGTTTATTAAACAAAAACAAGCAGTTATATTTTTAAATAATTTTTAACTTATATTATCCTTTAGCTTTAACCTTTAAAAAAATTAATCTAATAAGATAAGCTATTAATCCAATTAAGAATGACCAGGTGCAAAATGAATATATTTGTCTTACTGAAATAAGATTTAAAAATGGATTAATTTCAAGAGGATAAAATGGTTTCATATCTGTATGCATAAATGAGTCAAGAAGGAGGTGAAAATAAACTCCAAATAGAGAAGTCCACAATATTTTTAAAAATGATGAATCTTGTTTTAATTTAAATACAGCCAGTATTTGTTTAATATAATTTCTTAAAATATACATTATAATTGCAGTTAAGATTGCTAATATTGAGCCACCCAAAAAGCTATGAAAAAATCCATGTAGCGGATAATTTAGATTAAATAATATAACACAAATAGGTTCAATATCAACTATTACACTTGATACAAATAGTGTTGGAAAATCAAATATCTTAAAAAAAATGATTCCAATCCAGGAGCTTGGTCCCCAATGAAATGGTGTTAATGGCATAAATATTTCCTTTCTTCTATAAGCTGATTTTTACAAGTCATTCTATATAACATTTCATTATTTGTGAAATTTTTCAAACTTTTTTGGCTAATCTTTTTTGAATTTTTTCACTTGTTAATTCACGAATTGCATCAGAAGCAATCCAGCGGGCAGCTTTTGAATCCATTTTTTTAATTTCCTTTGCAATTCCAACTGCCTTCCTGTTCAAATTGAGATTCCGTTTTCCAATATTTCTTAATGCCCAATTGACTGCTTTTTTAACATAATTTCTATTATCTGTAGCTTCTCTAACAATACTAGAGAAAAATTCCAAAAAATTTGAATCTTTAGCATTTTTATCGTGCCATGCTAAACAAGCCACTAAAGCAAATCCTGCTCTTTTAACAAATTCTTCTTTTCTTTTACTCCATTCAATAGCTTTTTTATAAGCAAATTTGGTTTTATCAAATAAATTCATACAGAATTGGTCACAAATCTCCCAATAATTAAACTCTTTTACATATCTTTCCATTTGTTCTTCGGTAATCTTATCAGGATCATCAATCATACTTACAAGTATTCGAGTTTCACGGATATCTGATTTCCAGAGTTTTTGGGCAAGTTCATGGTTTTTTCCTATTTTTTTGGCAATCTTCCTAAGATTTGGAATTGAAACACCATAAGCTCTTTTAGCAGTAATTCCGTATTTTGCCATACCCTCTATTGCTTTAGGATTCGACAAAGACTTTAGTTTTTTAAGAATATCATCATATTGCATTTTTCACCTTGTTTATGCTTTTATGTAGATTTGTCAGGATCCTCCATGTTAAATTCTTTAAAAACGAATATCAATCTAAAAATTTACAATTTTTATTCACTAATTTAGAATTTACATGTTCTCTATTTTTTTAAAGCTTGATTTTATGTCACATCATTAATTTTTCATAATAGGATGAAGATCCTGTTTCGAGAATCTCTAATATAATACCTTCTGTTGTTTTGCCTACCCCTTTTATTTTTTGCAATTCTTCTTTCATAGTTGTCAATGGCTGTTTTAACTGTGAGATAGAATAAGCAGCATGTCCATAAGGTGATCTCTTACCTTTTAGTTTTAAAAGATAATCAATATGCTCTAAAATAACAATCACTAAATCATTTTCACTTAATATATCTTTATAAAGAGAAAGTGGAATACGCTTTTGTATCTTATATTTTTTAGCAATTTTATTGAATCTTGAATTTATTAAACCATAATATTCATCTGTTGCTTCTCCCCACTTGTTTTCTTTATATATATCTTGATATTTCTTTATTAGTTTTGGATTATACTTATTTAACACATTGAAAAAGTAATCTTTCTGCTTACCCTCTTTTAGGGTCATTCCTCCAAAGATTATAAAGTCCAGACCTACATCCTTTGCTTTACTTATAGATCTTTCCATTAATTCTAATGTATCAGTTATAAAGGGAGTAACAGGAAGTAGAAACATACCACATGCTATTCCTTCGTCCTTTAAAAAAGCTAATGTTTTTAATCTCTTATTTGGAGATGGGACACCAGGTTCAAAGATAGCGCTTATCTTATCATCTACTGATAAAAAACTGAAACTCACTATTGCTCTACTTTGTCTATTGATTTTTTTAATAATATCAATATCCCTTTTAATTAGTGTTGATTTAGTAAGTATATGCACTGAATAATTGTATTCATACATTAGTTGAAGTGCTCTTTTAGTTAATCTATACTTCTTTTCCAATGGTTGATAACTATCACCAACTCCACCACCTACCATCATAAAACTTCGCTTGAAGGGTTTACGCTTTCTTTTTGGGTCTAATTCCCGTTTTAACAACTCAATGGCATTCACTTTTACAGTGACATCTTTCCCAAACTCTCCTACAACATAATAACCTTCTGCTCTTCCATCACAATATGTACAATTATGAGCACATCCTCTATATAGATTCATTCCGTAATGGGAGATAAACCACGAATCAATTTTTTTATGTTTCCTTAATATAGATTTCGCTTCAACTTCTCTTATAGTCACTTCTTTTATATATCCTTTTTTTATATTTATATCCAATCTTTTTTTATAGCTTTTAATTTTTCAAAAATTCCTTTTTTTTCTGATATTATTTACAATCTCTTTATTTAACAAATATCTAAATTTGTTATAATTTCTTAACTCTCTTTGCTATGAGATTTTTTATTTTCTCATAGGATGGTGGTTGTCCAGTTCTCACCTGTTTTTTGTCTATGAACAATGCGTCTGTAATGCCCCACTTTAAAAAGACCTCTCTATCGAATGTGCCAATCTCTTGAAACACCACCTTATCTCCAAACTCTAATGCAGCTCTCTTTGCTCTTTCAAAAACTATATTCTGAGCAGGGCGCCATCCGTTCAGGAATGCTGTTACAGTTACCTTGCCAGGTGTGGTTTCAGGTTTTTTCTTTTGTTTAATGCATTTAGAAAATTCTTTTTTTAATTCTTCTCCCTTCCAATCTTTTGGCAGGAAAGTTTTTGGAAGTAGGGGGTTTTTAAAAAGAATATTAACTATTTTGTTTACAACAACCATCTTTCCAACTAAAACCTGCGAAGGAGAGAGTAACTTCTTCTTATCTCTGCTCCTTTTGATAATCATAAGACCATTTTTAAAACTTTTATTAATTTCATTTAATTTCCAGAGCTTCTCTACTTCTTCTTTTGTAATGTTATTAAAATAGAACTCTATAATTTTACAGTATTTATTCATAAAAATACTTTTAAGGCGATTTTCCTTTTTATCATAGTGCCAACCTTTCAGCGCCTTTGATGATCATATTATCAGAATGTCATTACTGATATTTATAATTGTTTACATAGAGTGCACATACACTGAGAAAACATGATATATTATATGCCAGAGGATGAATTTAAGCCTTGGATGTTTGACAATTATAAATTGATTATAGTATATTTTAAACTTAAAAATATTAAGTAAAATTAGAAAAAACAAAAAAGGATAGAGAAAAATGGGTATACAAAAAAGAAAACAGGATAAGAAAAGAGAGAGATTTATTAAAAATAAAAAAGAAAAGAAGGGTTTTGAATTTAAGGCAATATATATAATTCCAATATTAATTATTGGTGTTATTGTTTTTATTACGCTTCTTAGAGGGAAAGTTGTAAAGTCACCACCACCTCCTCCTCCACCTCCTAGTAACGGAAATCCTGCTACTGATAGTGGAGATACAGTCAAAACAGAAGATCCAAATAGCTTATACTTCCCAATATCAAAAATAAATGACGGCAAAGCACATTTCTATGAACACCAATCGTCAACAGGAAAAACAATAAAGTTCTTTATACTAAAATCAAGCGACGGAATATTTAGAGCAGCATTTGATGCTTGTGATGTTTGTTTTAGAGAAGGGAAGGGCTACAGACAGGAAGGTGATTATATGATATGTAACAACTGCGGTCGAAAATTTTTATCAACAAAAATAAATGAGATAAAAGGTGGTTGTAATCCTGCACCCCTTGATAGACACATGGAAGATGCAAACAATAATGAAGTAGCACTAGAATCATGGACAGAGGACGGTTATTTGGTGATAAAAAAATCAGACATTGAAGCACAAGGAGCAAAATACTTTTAGTTCCAAAATGGCAAAGATGAATGAAGGAAATATATTCCTACCTTAAGGCACAAAGTATTGGTTTAAAATATTATTAACAGAAAAAAGAAAAATGTCATTAATAAAATTTGAGAAAGTATGCAAGATATATAAAGAAGGCGATGATATAGTTCGAGCTTTAAATAATGTAAGTTTTGAAATAGAAGAAGGCGGATTCGTATCAATAATGGGTCCATCTGGTTCTGGAAAAAGCACACTTTTGAGTGTTCTTGGGGTATTGAATACCCCAACAGACGGGAATGTATTTGTTGATGACATAGCAGTCTATAATTTAAAGTTAGAAAAACAGGCAGATTTTCGTTCTGAATATATTGGTTTTATCTTTCAAGCATTCCAGTTGATTCCATACTTGACTGCAGTAGAAAATGTAATGCTACCACTTACCATAACAAAAATATCAAGTAAAAAGCAAGGAGAAAGAGCGAAAGAAGTACTTGAAAAAGTTGGTTTAGGAGATAAAATAAATCGGCTTCCAAATCAACTATCTGTTGGAGAAACACAGAGAGTTGCAGTTGCAAGAGCAATAGTAAATGAACCCCCAATTTTGCTTGCAGATGAACCCACTGGTAATCTTGATTCAAAAAATGCTGATGGTGTGATGGAATTACTTAAAAAATTAAATCAGGAAGGAGAAACAATTATTATGGTCACACATGACAAAAATATTGCAGAGCATGCAAATTACACAATACAATTAAAAGACGGACAAATTGTAAATAGAATATAAAAAGGAATATAAAAATTTATTACTTTATTATTATTTTTTTATTAAAAAATTAAAATAAAAATCAAAATAAGATAAGTAAATAAATGAAACTAAAAGACATATCACTGGATTATTTAAAGAGAAGGAAATCAAAAATGGCATTCCTTATTATTGGAATGGTAATTGGTATTGCAACAATTGTTACAATTTTTACAATAACTGAGGCAATGCAGGAAGGTATCCAGAAAAACATGGATGAATTCGGAGCAAACATACTGGTCATTCCAAAGACAAATATTTTATCAATGTCTTACGGTGGAATCTCAGTTCCTGGGGCACAGTATGATATTCAAGAAATAAAAGAAGAAGAATTAGATAATATTTGGACAATAAAAAATAAAGAAAATTTAGCAATTGTTTCACCTAAATTATTGGGCGCAGTGGATTTGGGAGAAGAAAAGGTATTAGTTGTGGGCGCAAATCTTACAACTGAAATAGAACTTAAAAAATGGTGGGAATTTACAAATGATAGCGATATAGAACTCATAAGGATTGAAGAACCAAGTCCGGTTAATCCAACAAGAACAACAACAGTAACTAAGGTTACAGAAAGATTAAAAGAGAATGATGTCATAATTGGATCAAGAGTAGCAAAGATATTAAATAAAAAGCCAGGCGATAAGATAAATGCAAATAATCAGGAATTTAATATTAAAGGTGTGTTAGAGAGAACTGGATCACAGGGGGATGATTCAGCTATATTTATGGAGCTTAAGATAGCACAGAAATTACTTGGTAAGGAAGGAAAAATAACCCTTGTTGAGGTAGCTGCAATCTGCTTGGGATGTCCTGTTGAAGAAATGGCTCGTCAGATAAATGAAGCAATACCCGAAGGAGAAGCAACTCCGATAAAGCAGGTTGTGAAAGAAAGAATGCAGACTATACAGCAACTAAGTAATTTTGGGTTTGCTGCAGGTATAATTGTTCTTATTATTGGTTCATTAATTGTTTTTACAACAATGATGTCATCGGTTAATGAAAGAACTCGCGAAATTGGAATTTTTAGAGCAATTGGTTTTAGAAGGATGCACATTACAAAGATAATTCTGATGGAATCATTAATATTAAGTTTTATATCAGGTGTTGTGGGATATACTCTTGGGATGGGTGCAGCATTACTTGCAGGCTCAATGATGGTAGGAATGGAGGTCTTAATACTATTTGATTTATATTTAGCAGCAGGGGCATTAGGACTTGCAATTTTTGTTGGAACTGCTGCTACAATTTATCCTGCATTAAAAGCATCAAACATTGATCCTGCAGAGGCGTTAAGGCAGATTTAAATTTAATTTTACTTAAAGGGTTATTACTTATTTTCTCAACCTTCTTTAGACAGCCTCGCCGACATAAAATATCTCCCTTTTAATCAAGAATTAATTTTTCCCGTTTAAACCGTTTCATAGCAGCCAATAATAATATAATGTCAAGAATAATTAGAATTACTATAACAATGAGTATAATTGTATTCAAATTGGCATTCTTTATTACTTGAGCTAACCAATCCCTCCATTCTTTTGTTAGTACTCTAATTATCAACATAAGACCAAAGCTAAATAGACATATTGGTATCATAATTATCATACTTAAAGTCTGCTGTGCTTACCTAACAGTTGGTGCTCTTAATGATATAAAAAGCCCTAAAATAGTTGCAAACCCTGCAAATAGAAGACTCAAAACAACAGCACCTAAAAAAATATTTGCAGGATAAACCAGAAGTTCTCCATTCCAATGACTCAAATTAATTGACACCAACCCTAATAAAAGACATATCATAGTTAGTCCCCAACTATATCCTATAATTGCACCCATCTTACCAAAAAGAATTGCCTTATCTGATAGTCTACTGGCTAATAGTGTTTCTAATGTATGCCGCTCACGCTCACCAGCGGCAGGAGTCAGCGACTACAGCCAAGACCAGTACAAAGGGTATAAATGCATATTCAATCAGGCTAAAAGGTAATTCTACCCATTTGCGTCCCATTTGTAAGGGCATTAGTACCCCAAGTACACCGAGTAAAATTAAAAAACTTAGAATGCCACTACCCAATTTAAAACGTCCTGTTCCTCTTTGAAATCCGCTCTGTTGGAGAAGAACTTCTTTCCATTCTTTCCATATTATTGTCTTTATATCTCTAATCATTTCTCTTCCTCCTTTATAAGTGTCAGAAAGACTTCTTCAAGACTGGCTTTACCCTTGTGTACTTCTTCTATCTCTACTTTTTCATTTACCATAAGGCTTACAATTGGCGATGTATCCACATCTTTTACTAATTCAATAAGAAGATGATTATTTCTTAAACTAATATCTGAAACTTCCTCTCGTTCTCTTAGCAAATTTAATATTTTTTCATTAAACCCCCGTCCAATAATCTCAATCTGTGGTTTACCAATCTTTGTCCTTAATTCATCAGGGCTTCCTACTGTTAATAGTTTCCCCTTATTAATTACAGCTACTTAATCATATAACTTTTCTGCTTCTGTTAGATTATGAGTTGTAAGAAAGATTGTTACATCCTCACTATCAGCCAGGTTAGCTAAGTCCTCACGCAGAGCTGCAGCTGCTATTGGGTCAAGACCAGCTGTTGGCTCGTCCATAAATACTAAAGAAGGATGGTGAAGTAATGCTCGAGCCACAGCTAATTTCTTTTTCATCCCATGACTCCACGTCCCAGCTTTTTCATTCCGTCTTTCCCATAAACCTAGGTTAATTAATAGTTCTTTGATCCGATTATTTCTCTTATCATGTGACAAATGCCAGATACGACCGTAGAATTCTAAATTTTCTTGAGCAGTCAACCTTTCATAAATGCTTGTGTGTTCAAGTAATGCTCCTGTTAAGTTTCGAATCTCATCTGCCTGTGTTTGAGTGTCAAAACCTAATACATTTACCTTTCCATAGGTTGGTTTCAATAGACCTAACATTAGGCGAATAGTTGTTGTCTTACCAGCCCCATTTGGACCAAGAAAGCCAAAAACATCTCCTCTTTGTACCTCTATATTGAGATTTTCCACAGCTCGTACTGTTTCAAAATCACGTGTTAGGTCCTCAGCTTGAATTGCTATATCATTCATTTAAATACTCCTAAAGATAAATAATTTGTAATTAAGATATTATAAATTAAAAAAATAATTAATAAAAACATTTTTAATATTATACATATTATTAATATTAATAGTATTATTTATATTTGATTGGTAATTATCTCATAAAAATATTTAATGTCAAGTAAAAAATAAAAAAATAATATTAGTAATTCTTAAATAGAATAAATGTAATGAGTATGAGAATAATATTTAGATATAATGATTATGAGTAGAATTTTTGGTAGTTTTTATATCTAAAATGAAGAAATTAACTTTTTATTTTTATTGGCTTATATCGCCCAGCAAGTTTTCTAATGCAGTAGATAGAGGTGCATCATCATGACGGGAACCACAACAACAACGCCTTCGATAATCTGTGCCTGATGCATGGCAACTGTCACGACATCGTTCATGGCTCAAGGTGCCTATGACAAAGGCCCGTATCCTGAAGAGCTATGTGAGGGGAAAGCTCTCACGCGTGGTTCGAGAGTGGCGGCGGGGTGGGCAGCCACTCCGCTAACTCTGTAGAGACCCTTCCAGGCGGAGTCTGTGGTTTCAACATGTGTAATTTGATTCATCGTTTTTATTCATGCTTTCCTTTCTGTCCGAGAAGCGGCTGGCGCTTCACCCGCTTGGCGGATGCGGGAAACCACCTTCGCCACACGACCAACTACAAAGCGCGTGGAAAACTTGGAAAGCGCCGAGATTAGCCAAGTCGTGTGCAAGCACGGGTTAGCCCGCCTTGCTTTCGTAGCCACGACTAACCCCGTCCCCTGGAATCATATGCCGCAGCCCCCTCAAATCTATTCCAAAAGTTTCTTCTCCGTAGGGCTTTGCCCAGGAAGACCAGGCCCAACATGATTGGCACTTCCCAAAACAGACCCATCGTGGTTCCCAGCGCTGCATACGAATCGACACCGTACATCGCTATCGCGGTGGCAATGGCGATTTCAAAGTGGCTCGAAGATCCAATGATGACCGTGATTATGGCCTCCCTATATTTCAGTTCAAAGACCCTGGTGATCAAAAGATTGAGCCCGACCACGATGATGAAACCAAGCAGCAGTGGGACCGAGACCAACAACAGTTGATCGAAGTGATCAAGCAAAACTTGCCCATTCAGCGAAAAGAGCACGATGAGCGTCATCAACAGGGCCACGATAGCGATCTTGCCGACAGTAGGACGATATACATTCTCGAACCACGGTTCCCCTTTGGCCCTGATCAGAACCCTCTTACTTACGATTCCAAGGATCAGTGGAATTCCAATAAAGACGAACACTGAGATAGCCAACAACCCTCGATCTATGGGGATGTTTTGAATGCCTGTTAGTAGTGAAACGATCGGCACGTAAAGCACCATAATGGTGACAGTATTCAGGCTCGTGTTGACTACGTTCTGCTCTTGGTTCCCTTCGGCCAGCTTGCCCCAAACGAGGACCATCGCAGTGCATGGGCTCGACCCCAGCAAGATGACGGCGACGATAAGTTGTGCGTTTCCCCGCAAAAACAGATATGCCAGCCCCGCTGCGACCAAGGGCGCGATCACCCAATTGGAGAACAGGGTCATTATGATCGGTTTTGGGCTATTCCTCAACTTTTTCAGTTCGGATACTTGTAGATTGAGCACAGCCGGGTACATCATCAGAAACAGGCAGATGCCAATGGGGATCGAAATCCCACGGATTTGCCAAGAGACGATGGCCTCACTGATGCCGGGTATTGTTTTGGAAAGTACAACCCCAATAACCATGCAAAGCGCGACCCATAAAGCAAGATACTTCTCGAATTTACTCATCGTGTTGTCTCCTTTGTCTAATGTCCTTTTGAAGCTTGAATAGAGGTCCTGGGTATCCACGTCGGTGCGATGTTCACATCCAAGTCTACAACGAAAACCCGAAAACATCAACTCCGACCCCCCAGGTGCTGGAGCATGAGCATCACCCTATGGCGTGAGAATAGCCATCAATCGTCAGGAGCAAGGGTGAAAAGATGGTAAGTCGCGAGCCAGACGAAGCGACCCTGTTGAGCAGGTTGCTATGGCCAATGCAAATGAAGGTGTGATAAGGCGTCGTCAGGGAGAACCTACCTACGCTGGTTATCAGACAAACCTAAAAGGGGTTAGAAATAATGATTCTGGGTAGAATTTTTGGTAGCTTTTATATCTAAAATGAAGAAATTAACTTTTTATTTTTATTGGCTTATATCGCCCAGCAAGTTTTCTATTTCAGAAATTAATTCTTGCTCATCACCAACCCTGTATCCTCTGTGTGCATAACATACAATACCTTGTTTATCTATGAGTACAACATAAGGAATCCAGCCACCACCATAAGAATCTGTCATTTCTTTATTTTCCATTGCAACTGGAAATGAGTAATCATTCTCATCCATAAATGAGATTACTTTATCTATATTATTGTCTTTATTAATTGTTAATACAACCAGTTCATCTTCATTATATTTTTCATGAATGGATTGTATCACTGGTAGTTCTTCTTTGCATGGTGGGCAATATATCGCCCAGAAGTTAATGAGTACTACCTTACCTTTAAGTTTATTCAGAGTTACTATCTCTTTCTTCAAGTTCTCAATTTTAAAGTCGGGAGCCTTGCTACCTGTCTTTAGAGAATGTGTCATATCATAAATGCGCATCTCAATATTTTTTCTCATTATCCAACCTACACCAATAAGGATAATGCTTAATAAAAACACTGTTATAACCTTAATATATTTGTTTCTTCTTCCATTCATTTCTAAATCTTCATTATTTTTGGAAAAATTTTATAATTAATGATAATATGAACTTTTATTATTATTTATATTAATCTTTTTTCATAATTTAAAATTTCATAGTTATTACTAAAATAAGTCATTTTGAAATTCTTTTTATGTAATTAATATTAAGATAAACATCTTTTATTTCTAAATTTTGATTGCATTCTTTGGGCACGCTTTTATACATTCCATACATCTAATGCATTGGCTTTGTTGTGAACCCCCTAAAACATCTATTTCCATTGGACAAACTTTATTACAAATGCCACAATTACTACATAATTCCTTATCTATTTTGAACTGAAATGCACTAATTCGGTTAAATATAGAATAAATAGCACCTAAAGGACAGATAAAACGACAAAATGGTCGCGATGTTACAATCGCCCATATTAAAAAGAAAATTAGAATTAAAATTTTTAACCAGAAAAGAGTTCCAATTAGTTCACGAAGATCTGGTTGTAAAATAAGCCATGGTATCCCAGCTTGTATTGTTCCAACAGGACATAGCTTTGAAAACCATGGCTCAAAAGTGATATATGGAATAATTACAACAAGTATTATTAAAACAGCATATCGTAGCCACCCAAATCTGTTTGAAATATGGAGTTTTCTTACTTTAATTTTGTGAAGTAGGTCTTGTAAAAAGCCAAAAGGACATAGCCAACCACAACTCATCCTCCCTAAAAAAGAGCCAATTAATCCGAGGATGCCAATAGTGTAAAAGGGGATTTCGCGAATTATAATAAAATGTTGTAATGTACCTATTGGACATGCAAAAACTGCAAATGGGCAAGCGTAACAATTAAGCCCAGGGCATGGAAGAATCTTTAGACCAGGGAACAAAAATGAATTCCAAAGTCCAAAGGTTACTAACTGAATGACCCATCTCTTTATTTTTAATAGAAAATTCACAATATATTTCATCGCTACTTTAAATGATTAATTCTTCTTACAACTCTCTTATTAAATGAGGGAAAATATTAAATACTTAACAAGATGAGTTATCCACCTCAATTATTATTATTCCAATCCCATACAGGATAAGCATAGTGTTATTGCATTTTTGTATACTGTCACAAATTCCTTACGAAATAGCCCAAAAATTAATAGACAAATAAAAATGAGCATAATAATATGATACTTTTTTAATTTCATTTGTTTATCTCTACGCTTTCTTGATTTTATTGAAAAATCCATAATCTATAGATGTAAAAAATCCTTATTTTAATTTATGAAATGGTGTTTTTCAATTTTATTTGCTTGTCTCTTCTAACAGCTTCTCAATCTCATTAATCAATTTTTGTTCACTGCCTTGGCGGTAACCCAATTCTGTATAACGAATAGTGCCTTCCTTATCAATCAGTACAACAAATGGAATGGCGTGTGCACCATAATCATTTGATACAGTCTTATTTCCTATTAAAACAGGAAATGTATAGTTATTTTCTTCAATAAATGATTTTATTTTTTCTTCCTTTTCTGAAACATTTATTGCCAACACAACAAGACTTTCCTCACCATACTTTTCATGTATAGATTGAATGTAAGGTAGTTTCCCAACACATGGTTTACACCATACTGCCCAGAAATCAATTAGTACTATGTTCCCTTTAATCTGGCTCAATTCCACATCTTCACCATTAAGGTTCTTTAAAGTAAAATTGGGAGCTTCAATACCTGTTTCAATAGATTTGGTTCCCATAATAGATGGGAATTCACTAAATTTACTTAGAATATTCTGTATAAAAAGGAAACCCAACGCAAAAACTACAACTATAAGAATTGCTACAATTATTAATATTATTATTCCCTTTTTTCTGTTATCCATTCCTTAAACTCCTCGTATAATTTTAAATGCTGTTTTAACATTCTTTTTCTGTATTTAATATTTAGTATATAGATATTCTCATAATCTATAACCATTATTTTTTAAAATATATTTCTTCTAACATATATTTCTATTAACAATTTACTTTATTTAAAAGAATTGATTTCCCCAATATATTTATATAGAAGTTTTACAAATATTTAGATTTAAATATTCCATATTATACAATATTTCTAATTTCATACAAGACCACTCTTTA
>JAHJRV010000029.1 GCA_018830725.1 Actinomycetota bacterium
TCCTTTTTGCTCATTTCTTACAAACGAACCAAATAGAGCAATAGATTTAACTTTATATTTTTTTAAAATATTTTTGTGTTCATTTATGATTTTTTTAATTTCTTCTTTATTCATTTCCTATTCTCCTGTTTAAAATTCACCTTTATAATTATATAATAATTTAAAAAGCAAGAGAATAAATCCCCTGCCTTTTTAAAAGTCTATATTGTAGATGTAGAACTTATTTACCGTAATATCTTTTTATTCTCTCTCTATCCTCATTTTCTTTATCACCTTTGTAATAAATTTCTATAAACTCAATTTTATCCATGTCCTCGTAATATGCATATATTACTCTAATCCCCGACTTGCTTCCTTTTCCCTTTAAAGATTTACATGCAAACTTTGTTGCCTTATATATTTTAGGATAATCTATTTTTAAACCTGTTAATTTAAAAATACCTTTATAGTCCAATCCTATTTTATGGTAGGCTTTTAATCCTGAATTAATAAAAATTTCCAAATCATCTTCAAGTGTTCCATATTTCTTTTTTAACTTTTTCATGTCCTTGTCAAATTCAGGAAGATTTTCTCTCTTATTGAATACTTTCATGACACTCTCTCACTGAGTATTGGGGTGTCCTATAGAAAACAGCCTCATATTCAATTATTTCTTGATTTTCTGTAGTTAACCAAGGAACATCGTTATGTGAATATATGCTTATTTGAGTAGCATTCATATCAGAAAGTCTATTCAATACATTATTAATTAATTCAATTTCAGTAGATTTTAACTTATTAATATCTGGTTTTCTCAGTGGTAGATACTTAGTTTGAGGATACCTAAAATATTTGCTCTTAATTTTAGTAATTTCTTTTTCTTCAATCATTTTATCTATAATCTTTTTAAATTCTATTGGCGTTGGTCCATATACGTTTTTTTTGTAAGTTGCTCCTATTAACTGCTCCTCATACTTTTCATAGTAATCTAAATCTATAAAGTAAAGAAATTTATAGATTGTGGTTTCCCCAACATTTGGTTTTGAGCCAACCTTATTTAATATGTAAAGAAAAACCTCTTTGAATTTCTCTTGATTTTTCTGGGGAACATTTATTCTAATTTGATGTTCTATGCTCGCTTTATTTTTTATATTTTCTAAAAAAACTTCTTGTTCCTTTTTAAAAGCCAATAAAATTTCCACAGAAAGATTAAATATTTCAGAAAATCTTATTAATTCATCAGTTGAAACTTTTCTTGCTCCATTTTCTATTTGAGATATTGTGGGTCTTGAAACACTCATTAATTCAGCAAGTCTTTCTTGACTTATCTCTAATTTTTCTCTCAAGAATTTTATTCTTTTACCAAGATTTTTATAGATCTCAGTCATTTTGCCTCCTTGTTAATAAATCATGATTATTATACTTAATGTAAGATATTCTGTCAAATTATTGTTAGATTTCTAAACATAATTAATTTTAATATTTTTATTTTAACACCCGCCTGCTTAAAAATTAAGAAAGGCGAAAGATTAAACCTTTGCCTTTCTGAGATAATTAAACACTTTAAACAAAGTCACAGGACCTACTTTTTCTATAACTTGGTATTCTCCTTTCAAATGTTTTACTATATATTTAGCGTAATCACTTTCTTTCTCCTCGATAGTATGGGAGTCCCAAATTGGCAGGAGCTCCAATTCTTCTCCTTATTGTTTCTTGAGTTGCAATAACTAAAACTATAATAGTGAAAATGTAAGGAAACATCTTTAAGAAGAAAGATGGAATGGTTGTACCCAATGCTTGAATTCTATATTGAAAAGCTTCTACACCTCCAAATAGATACGCTCCTAAAACTGCTCTAAAAGGATCCCAGGTCGCAAATATAACTAAAGCTATAGCTATCCAACCTTTGCCTGCAGTCATATTTTCTATCCATGTAGGAGCATAAGCTAATGATAGATAGGCACCAGCTAATCCTGAAAACATACCCCCAATTAAAACATAGATATATCTTATTCTGTAAATATTTACTCCTAAAGAGTCAGCTGTTGCAGGATCCTCTCCTACTGCTCTCAGATGTAATCCTGGTTTGGTTTTATACATAATAAACCAGGAGAGAGGAATAATAATATATGTTAAATAAACTAATAAGTCATGTTGAAAAAATATTCTTCCAATAAATGGGATACTTGAA
>JAHJRV010000030.1 GCA_018830725.1 Actinomycetota bacterium
ATGCCATTGTATAAAAGAATTATAAAATGTGATTGTGGAAACGAAATAGATAGAGATAAAAACTCAGCTATAAACATAATGTCTCGTTTCCTATCACAGAATGCCAAGTGGACAGGCTATCAGCAATTTGCTGGTAATCTGCGACAAACAGGTCTATCTATAGAAGATAGATACTCGCAGGAAGCCCTCTGCGTTAGCTGAGGGTAGTTCACAGAATTAACCACGCACCTATTTGATACAGTTAAATTAATTCATAAATATTTCAAATTTTGTTCCTGTATTATAAAATAGCAATTAATGAATATTTTAATTAAAAAATAGCATAAGACAGATATTTCTATATTAGAGATGAATTCATGAAATTATGAATAATAAAAAGAAAATAGATACTAAAAATTAGTAGGAAAAAAATGGCAAGAACATGGAGAATATTAGAGGGGAAAAAAGTAAAATTACGGGATTTGTATAAAGATGATCTTCCCAAATGTTTAGTGTGGCTTAGAGACAGAAGGGTTACAAAATATTTAGATTTTGATTTAATTAATATTGATTTAGTACAAGAGACAAGATGGTTAAAGACTATGCAGAGTTCTCCAAATGATTATATTTTTGCCATAGAAAAAGAGAACGGTAAACATATTGGGAATATAGGATTACACAGAATAAATTGGAGAGATAAAAATTGTATGTTGGGTATATTTATAGGTGATATAGAAGACTGGAATAAAGGACATGGAACGGATGCTATAAAAACTATATTAAAATACGCAGTAGATAAATTGAGTTTACATAAAATAAATTTACATGTTTATGAATATAATCCCAGAGCTATTAAAACCTATGAAAAATGTGGTTTTAAAAAGGAAGGTTTGTTAAAAGAAGGACACTACTATAATGGAAAATACTGGGATGTCATAGTTATGGGGATTTTAGATAGAGATATTAAAATGCTTTCTGATTAATGTAATTAAAATTGTCATTTTTTTACCTTACTCAGAGCTTTTTATGATCAAAGAGAGGAAAAAATCCTTAATGAGTAAGGGAGTAGTTATTGAATACATAATTATTATTCTGAACGCAGCGTAGAATCTAATATCAAATGATATCTGATTAAGACAATTTTATAAGTAAATAGATAAAATAGAAATATTTAATTTGAAAGATAGGTAGTTATGGGAAATACGAAAAGACTTAGCAAAGGAACAAGAAAATATATTCGTAGGAAGAAAGCAGAAATAAAGGAAATTTTAGATAAAACTGAGCAGAAAAGACTGATTGAAGAATTAATGTCTAAATTTAATATAGATAAAGTTGTTAAAAAACAATAATAAGAATATATTAAAAATTTAATTATTTTTTAAATATCAAGAATTATCTGTAAATCTAAAAGAAAGGAGTCATAAGTGGAATATTTTAATCTCTTTGAAAAATACGGTCATGAACAGGTTATATTCAACACAGATCCCGAAGTAGAGCTAAAAGCTATTATTGCAATACATAATACAGTATTAGGACCTGCTCTGGGAGGTTGTAGAATGAGAAAATACTCATCTGAAGCCGATGCTGTAATGGATGTGTTGAGACTTTCCAGGGGAATGACTTATAAAAATGCTGCAGCAGATTTACCTTATGGTGGAGGAAAAGCAATAATAATCGGTGACCCATCAATTGATAAAACCCCTGAGTTAATGGAGTCTTTTGGGAGATTTGTACAAACCTTACAAGGAAGATTTACCACTGGTCCTGATATGGGAACTGATCTGGATGATTTTAAACACGCAAAGAAATATACACCCTATGTTATCACTTGGGAGGAGAAGTTTACTTCTTCTGATGATATTTCACTGAATACTGCCTATGGAGTTTACGTGGGTATTAAAGCGTGTTTAAAACAAGTTTATGGAGATGATTCATTAGATGGAAGAGTAATAGCTGTTCAGGGGTTAGGTAAAGTTGGTTACAATCTATGTAACTATTTGTCAGAGGAAGGTGCAAAGTTACTTGTATCAGGACATCACAGAGATAAAATTGATAGAGTTATAAAGGAGTTCAACGCAAAAGAGGTAGGTGTTGAGGAAATATATTCAGTTCAGTGTGATGTTTTTTCACCAAATGCAGTTGGAGCAATTTTGAATAACAATACAATTCCAAAATTGAAGTGCAAGATTGTTGCTGGTGGAGCAAATAATGTGCTTCTTAATGAAAAAGAACACGACATTAAACTATATAAAAGAAATATCTTATATGCCCCGGATTATGTGATAAATGCAGGAGGTGTAATTGCAGCAGCTCAAACATTTACTAGCTATGAGTATGAAAAAGCACGTGA
Source organism: Actinomycetota bacterium (assembly GCA_018830725.1). NCBI lineage: Bacteria > Bacillati > Actinomycetota > Actinomycetota bacterium. The sequence goes on from JAHJRV010000030.1 coordinate 2,330, forward strand.
AAAGGTAGATAACATATACAATATCCTACTTAAAATATTTAGTATAAGCAAAGATGAGGATATACCTACTCACAAAGCTGCTAATGTAATGGTGGAAAGAAAGATAAATAAAGCCAGAAAGAAAAGAAAAATCTATTATAAACTCTAAAAATGACTTTAGGTAATACTTAATTGGAAAGTTATCATAGACATAGAAAAAAAGAAAAAGCAAGAAGAAGAACATTCTTTACAATTGTCATATTAATTCTTGTTTTAATACTTTTAATAATTTTAAGACAAAGTAAGATCAGGCTTTTCAAAGAAGAGGAACTCCCCATAGCTCTCATTAATCAATTACCTAAGATAAAAAAAGTTGATATAAGTATTGCAAATATAGTAACAGATGCAGATGGTGATGGGATAAATGATCAAGAGGATATACTTCAGGGAGCAAAACTCGAACTTGAAAGAAAAGCCAAAAACATAATCGCTGAAGAATCTATTAATTATTTTGAAGAAGGTGATCCTCCTCCAGATAAGGCAATTTGCTCAGATATTATAGCAAGAGCATTTACTAATGCTGGTTATGACTTAAGAATGTTAGTCGATAAAGACATAAAAGGTAATTTTGGGGAATATCCTTGGGAGCTATGGGAAGTAAAAGCAGCAGATCCAAATATTGACTATAGAAGACCGGAGAACTTAATAATTTTTTTTCAAAGAAATGCTAAATCTTTAATTATAGACATAGATCCAAAAAACCCCAAAAATTTATTTCAATGGCTTCCTGGAGACATAATTTTTTGGGATATAAATAGAAATGGAAGTGTTGATCATTGTGGAATACTATCTGACAGACCTAATAAAGAAAATATTCCTTATGTCATACATAACTATTTAAAACCAGGTTATACAGTTGAAGAGGATGTACTTCAAAAATGGTTAGTAGTAGGACATTTCCGCTTTCCCGGCAAATAAGCAAGTGAATAAAAATTAAATAATTATTATCACTTATCTATACATGTCCTTTCACTATAATAAGGAATAGTTAGTGGTGAAAAATAATTTAAATTTCATCAAATTGTGGAAACAAAAATACCTCTATATTTTTAGCTTTTTTCTGTATGTAAGGAAGATTTTCTGTATCAACTATAAAGGGTATATTTTCGCCAACTTTCAAATTTACTAAATAATCTGAACCGACTGCAATTATCCTTTCCTTGTCATCATAAAATGCAACTAAAATTTTTGCACTATCAAGATCCTTTTTTGAAATGTTCTTAACAAAACCTTTAGCCAAATTATGTGAATTATAGTAAGTTAAATCTATATTTGAAACATCAAATTCAAAAGTATCTTCAATATCAAATGGAATCCAGGAACATCTTATTGTATCTATCTCATAAGATTCAAAATGTATATCGTTACTTATTTCAGTAATCAAAGAAAATGGAGCTGATTGTTCAGGAAGAATATATTGAAGTTTTACAGATTCTGATGTTTTTAAAACAGTAGATCCCTCTGAATCATAAAGACTGCAAGACAAACTGACATTTGTTGCTGCATAATCGCTGCTCATATTTTTAAGAAATCCAAAAATGCAAAAATAGTTTCCATAATGGTATTTCCAGATTTCTTCTAATTCAATCTCTTTTTTGTTTATAACTCTACTCTCAATTTGCTTCTTTTCTTCTTCTGTACCTTGGTTTTCCTTTACCACTTCTTTTTTTGGATTCTTAACTTCAGACGCAGGTTCTTCTTTGTTTTTAAATATATTATTGTAAAAATTTGAAATTGATGAACTTAGTTTTGAAGAAAAATTTTTAAAATTTTCTTTTAGATTATTGAAAAATTTTATATTGAATAAATTATTTATTATTCTTAGAGGGTTTGTTAGTAAGTTGTTAAAGTAGAGAAAACAAAAGATACTAACAAGAAATAAATCAATAATCAAAAAAACAAAAATCCATTTTTTCAAAAAATACCTTCCTTAATTAAAAAATGTAATAATTGAATTTGAAATCATTTTGTTCATGTTTCTTGACATATACTTTTAGTAATTATAATATAATTATGCATTTCACTGACATTTATTTTCCATACATGGAGGATAACAATTATTAATATCTTATTTATCTATAAAAATGAATTTTTGTTTCAAAAACTTTTGCATTTTTTCCTATAAAGTATTATAGGGGTGAATTGCAAAAGTTTTTTATTTTCAATAATTAATGATTCACCAGTCTAGTAAATTTATAATTAAATAGAAATTAAAAAAGAAAGGAGAGATAATGGAAATCTTTGAAAAAATGGCACAGTATGATTATGAACAAATTGTATTTTGCCATGATCCATCAGTAAATCTAAAAGCAATAATTGTTATCCACGACACAACACTGGGAGCAGCATTAGGTGGATGTAGAATGAGAATGTATCCTGCTGAAGAGGATGCTATTATTGATTGCCTTAGATTGGGTCGAGGAATGACCTATAAAGCTGCAGCAGCTGGACTAAATTTAGGAGGTGGAAAAGCAGTTATTATTGCAGATCCCAAAAAAGACAAAAGTGAGGAGTTCTGGAGATCATATGGTAAGTTTGTTAATTCACTGAATGGTAGATATATAACTGCTGAGGATATGGGGACAAGTGTAGAAGATATGGAGATTGTCTTACAGGAAACTCCATTTGTGACAGGTGTAAGCAAATCTCAAGGAGGAAGTGGAGACCCTTCACCATTTACTGCTTTAGGTACAGTTCAGGGAATTAAAGCATGTGTTGAAGAGGTTTTTGGAAGTACATCACTTGAGGGAAAGAAAATAGCAGTTCAGGGAGTAGGAAATGTCGGTTATCATCTATGTAAATTTCTTCACAAGGAAGGAGCAAAATTAATAGTTTCTGGTCATCATCAGGATAGAATTGATAGGGTTAAAAAAGAGTTTGGTGCAAAGGCAGTGGGTGAATATGATATTTATTCTATTGATTTTGACATTTTTTCACCAAATGCAGTTGGTGCAATAATCAATGATGACACAATTCCACAATTAAAATGTTCAATAATTGCAGGAGCTGCCAACAATCAACTTGCTGAAACAAGACATGGAGATAAGGTTCATGAAATGGGAATATTGTATGCCCCAGATTATGTAATAAATGCTGGTGGTTTAATTAATGTATATAATGAACTTACTGAATATAGTGAAGAGAGAGCTACAGATATGGTTTTAAAGATTTATGATAATGTGAAGAAGGTTATTGAGATTTCAAAAAGGGACGATATTCCAACCTATATAGCAGCAGATAGAATGGCTGAGGAAAGAATAGCAAAAATAAGAAATTTGGAGATACTATCTACAATTGATGGCTCAAAAATTAGAGCAGGTCGTTAAAGTTTAGTATAAATTAATATACTTATCAAAGATTAACTGAGGTGTTAATATGGTGAAATTTGAAAATAAAAAGGATAAGTGTAAAGGATGTGGTCTTTGCATTGAATTCTGTCCAGAAGGTGTACTAAAGTTCTCATCAGAATTAAACTCATTGGGTTATTATCCAGTTAAGGTTATAGATATATCTAATTGTAAAGCTTGTAAATTCTGTGAACTTATTTGCCCAGATTCAACAATTAAGGTTTTTAAACAGTAAGGAGAATATTATGGGAGAAAAACAACTATTTAAGGGAAATGAAGCAATAGCAGAAGCTGCAATTAGAGCTGGATGTAGATATTATTTTGGCTATCCTATAACTCCTCAAAACGAAATACCTGAATATATGTCAAGAAGAATGCCAAAAATTGGTGGAGTATTTTTGCAAGCTGAGAGTGAGATTGCAGCAATAAATATGGTATTTGGAGCAGGAGGTTCAGGTGTTAGAGTAATGACCACAACTTCAAGTCCAGGAATCAGCTTGATGCAGGAGGGAATTTCATATTTAGCAGGAGCTGAAATACCTTGTGTAATTGTAAATGTTATGAGAGGAGGACCAGGTTTAGGTGGGATTCAACCAGCACAATCTGATTATTTTCAAGCAACAAAGGGAGGAGGTCATGGGGATTATCATTGTCTTGTATTGGGTCCATCAACATTACAGGAACTGGTGGAGTTTGTATTTTTAGCATTTGACTTAGCAGATAAGTATAGAAATCCAGTAATCATTTTGACTGATGGTGTAATGGGACAGATGATGGAACCCGTAGAATTTCCACCCGAAGTTGATATATTAAAGCTATCACCTAAAGAGTGGGCTACCACTGGAGCAAAAGGTAGAAAAAAGATAATTCTCAAGTCTCTATATCTGGATCCATTGGAATTGGAAAATCATAATTTGCATCTTCAAGAGAAATACAATAGCATGCAAGAAGAGATTAAGTGGGAGGAAATGAATACAAAGGATTGCGATTTGTTGTTGGTTGCTTATGGAACTGCTGCTCGAGTTTCCAAAAAAGCTATTGAAGTAGCTAAAGAAAAAAACCTTTCACTTGGAATTTTCAGACCTATTACACTTTATCCATTTCCGTATATTCAATTAAAAGATGTAATTCAGAATAAAAAAATAAAGAATATTTTAGTTGTGGAGATGAGCATGGGTCAGATGATTGAGGATGTAAAATTAGCTGTTGAGGGTGAAGCTCCAGTTGGATTTTATGGAAGAACGGGTGGAGTAATGCCTAAAGTTGATGAAATAATAGAAAAGGCTGAGAGTATATTAAAAGTAAACACGTTAAAAGGGGTGATGTAGGTGGCTAATGTTAAAAAAGAAAAGGATAAATGTAAAGAAAAAGAAATAAAAACCTTAGAGGATGTTGTAACCCATTACTGCCCGGGTTGTGGACATGGAATAGTTCATAGGTTAGTTGCAGACGCAATAGATAGATTAGGAATAAGGGAAAAGACAATAGGCATTGCACCTATAGGGTGTTCAGTTTTAATTTACAACTATTTAAATTTTGATTTTCAAGAGGTGCCTCACGGAAGAGCTCCAGCAGCAGCAACAGGAATAAAAAGAGCTCAACCAGATAAGGTTGTTTTTACATATCAAGGTGATGGAGATTTAGCATCTATAGGAACAGCCGAGATAGTTCATGCAGCAAATAGAGGTGAGAATATAACTACTATATTTATTAATAATGCAATATACGGAATGACTGGGGGGCAGATGGCTCCTACAACACTCTTAGATCAGAAGACGACAACTTCTCCCTATGGAAGGAATTCAACTTCTACGGGATTTCCACTTAAAGTTTGTGAACTTTTATCTTCATTGGATGGAGTAGCGTATTTAGAAAGAGTTAGTGTTAGCTCACCAAAAAATGTTGTGAAGGCTAAAAGAGTTATTAAACATGCATTTGAAGTTCAACTCGCAAATAAGGGATTTTCACTTGTAGAAGTACTTTCGCAATGTCCAATGAATTGGCATATGAGTCCAATTGATTCTGTAAAATGGGTTGATGATGTTATGTCAAAGACTTTTCCCCTAAAAAAATTCAAAGATACTGAACGGGGCAGGTCTTGACATGGGACATAAAATTTGATTTTAAAACGAAATTTAAGAATACTGAATTTAAAGAAGGGGAAATTAAAAAATGATTCATGAAGCGATATTTGCAGGATTTGGGGGACAAGGTGTTATGCTTATAGGTCAATTATTGTCATATTCTGCAATGAAGGAAGGGAAAAAGGTAACCTGGATGCCATCTTATGGTCCTGAAATGAGAGGTGGAACAGCTAATTGCTCGGTGGTAGTTTCTGATGAAGAAATTGTATCACCAGTAGTGGACAATCCGAATTTAGTTATAGCAATGAATCTCCCTTCATTGGAAAAATTTGGTCCTATGATAAAAGAAGGCGGAACACTTATTATAAATACATCCCTTGTTGATAAGGATTTAAAAAAATATCCTGATAAAGTAGATATATTTAAGATTTCAGCTACAGATAAAGCAACAGAACTTGGTAATAAAATGGCAGCAAATATGGTAGCTTTAGGAGCACTGATTGCAAAAACTGAGATAGTTGACCTTAAAACTCTTAAAGAAAGCTTAAAAGAAGTTCTTAAGGGTAAAAGTGAAGCTATAATAGAGCTGAATAAAAAAGCTCTTAAATTAGGATATGATTTAGCCAAAAAATAATAAGTAGTCAAACCGTAGGGCAAAGCTTTAGCTTTGCATAAAAATCTATTAAAAAATAAAAAATTTATTAGAGGTGAATATGAGGGATTATAAAAAGATAAAAAAGTGGGGGAATGTAACCACAAACCAATGGAGAGATTGGAAATGGCAAATGCAAAATCGAATAACATCTGTTGAGCAGCTAATAGATATAATAGAACTAACTGAGAAGGAAATAGAAGGCATAAATGCATCTTTAAAAAAACTCAGAATGGCTATAACTCCATATTATACTATGCTAATGGATCCATATAATCCAGAATGCCCGGTTAGAAAACAGGCTGTTCCATCACCTTTGGAACTAATACCATCTCCAACAGATATGATAGATCCCTTGGCAGAGGATAGAGATTCACCTGTCTCTCGAATAACACATAGATATCCCGATAGGATTCTCTTTTTAGTTACAGATCAGTGTGGATCATACTGTAGACACTGTACAAGGAGAAGATATGCAGGTAAAACTGATAAAGCAGCAACAGACAAAGAGATAGATATTGCTTTAGATTATATTAGGAATACGCTTACAGTCAGAGATGTTCTGTTGTCTGGTGGTGATCCTCTTACTATGTCAAATGAAAGATTAGAAAAGATACTAATAAAATTAAGAGAAATTCCTCATGTAGAGATTATTAGAATTGGTTCTCGTCTTCCTTGCACTTTACCATATAGAATAACAGAAGAGCTTTGCAATATGTTAAAAAAGTATCATCCTATCTATATCAATACCCATTTCAATCATCCCAAAGAACTAACAGATGAATCAATAAGTGCACTTCAAAAACTTGTTGATTCGGGAATTCCTGTTGGAAATCAGACTGTACTGCTCAGAGGGATCAATGACAATATATCTGTAATGAAGAACCTTTGTCTTGATCTCATGCAAGCTAAGGTGAGACCCTATTATATATATCAATGCGATTTATCAGAAGGAATAGAGCATTTTAGAACAACAGTTGGCAAAGGCATTGAAATTATAGAAGCATTGAGAGGACATATATCAGGATTAGCAGTACCAACCTATGTGATTGATGCTCCAGGTGGAGGGGGTAAAATCCCAGTAAGTCCTCAATATTTAATTTCTATAGGGGATGGCAAGACAATATTAAGAAATTATGAGGGAGCAATATCAGTATATACAGAACCTGAAAAATTAGCTGGAAAAGAAGCGCCATACTATAAATCTAAGAGAGTTTTTGCTCCTGATCAAGGCCCGACCAAACTTATATCATCGAAAGGTGTAAGTATGTGGCCAGGTAGAGTTACCTATTATAGAAAGAAAGACGAGGAAATCAAGCCTGAATGGTTAAAAAACAAAGAAAAAAGAAAATTAAATAATAAGGAAGAATTGTAATGAAAAAATGTCCATATGGTAGTCACAGAGTAATAAAACCGAAAGGAGTCTTACCGCAAGCTGCCTGGAAACTTGACAATTCATTAGAAATCTATGATAACGAAATACTTATTGATGTAGAAGCTTTAAATATTGATTCAGCCAGTTTTACTCAATTGAAGAAAGAATATGGATACGAAGAGGAGAAGATAGCATCTGCAATTTTAGATATAGTAAAAAAAAGAGGAAAGATGCATAATCCTGTAACAAATTCTGGTGGGATGTTAGTTGGAAAAGTTGAAAAGATTGGTCCAGA
>JAHJRV010000031.1 GCA_018830725.1 Actinomycetota bacterium
ATTTTTGGTGCACTAACGCCTACCTCTTTAGCAATCATTTCTACAAGTTTGTTTAAACTTACATACTCTTCCCCACCAATTAAAAATGCCTTACCTATAGCTTCTTCTTTATCTGCAGCAAGTCTGAAACCTTCTGCTAAATCTGTAACATAGACCATGTGATATAAAGTTTCACCTGAACCAAGCATTACAAATCTTTTTGTTGCTATAGCTCTAAACATCTTAAGTAATCTCATGTCTCCTGGTCCATAAATTGCACATGGTCTTATAACTGAAACTGGAAAACCTTTTTCTTTAAAAAAATTAAAAGCTAACTTTTCTCCTTCTAATTTAGTTATTTGATAAATGTCTCCAGGATTATACCTTGTATTCTCATTAGAAGGGATTTCATCAACATGACCATGTACACCCATAGTGCTACAATGTACAAATTTTTCAACATCCTCTTTAAAACTTGCTTCTAAAAGATTTCTTGTACCTCCTACATTGACATCCCAGTAAACCTTATCAGAGACACCTGCTGTCCTCCAATTTGCTGCTAAATGATATATCTTTTTTACTCCCTTTACTGCCTTTTTAACCACATCTTTATCAGTTATATCACCTAAAATAATTTCAACACCTTTCTCTTTTAGTTTTTCAGCTTTTTCAGAGCTCCTTGCAATTACTCTTACTTCAAATCCATCTGAAATAAGCCTGTTTACTAAATGACTTCCTGCGAATCCTGTTCCACCAGTAACTAAAACTCTCATAAAATTAACTCCTCAAATATAAAATTTAAATGTTAGGAGTTGCGCCAGCTTTTTTGTAAATATCCATAAACTTTTTTGCTGCACTTATCCAGGAATATTTTTCAATAGCAATTTCCCTTGACTTTTCACCTAACTCTTTAATCTTTCCTGGTATATTTACTAAATCCATTATTGTGTTTGCCAAAGAGTCCTTATCACCTAACTCTGCATATACTCCTAACTTACCAAGTATCTCTCTATTTACAGGATTATCAAAACATATAGTAGGAATTCCAACTGCCATATAACTGAAAACTTTTAAATTAGCTTCTGTTTGGGAGATTTTTGGAGTGATTGCAATATCTGCAGCTCTTAGGTAATTTGGAACTTTACTATAAGTAACCTTACCAGTAAATGTAATCATGTTTGAGATTTCCATTTTTTTTGACATTTCAATATAATCTTTTTCAGGAAAACCTACAATTAAGAAATGAATTTTTTCTGCTTCTTTCCTTTCCTTTAAAATTGAAATTGTTTCCAAAAGTAAATCTATGCCCTGATATTTATTTAAAACTCCAACATATATAATAATTCTTTTGAATTTGGGAATCTCAAACTTTTCTCTTATTTTTAATCTATCCTCTCCAGGAGTTATCTCATCAGAATTAACACCATCCATAATCGTATATACTTTTTTATCATTAATATTAAAGTCACTAATTAGCTGTTTTGTTGAGTTACTAGAACTTGTAACAATTATATCTGGCATTTTATTTATTTTACTTTCAGTAAAATACATAAATTTATAAAAAAAACCACTTTCTTTAATAAATTTGTGATCAATTAATTCAGAAGTTAAACTACCCTGAAAGTCAAATATAATTGGGATTTTAGGTCTAAAAACTCTGGCAAAATAGGCTATTATTGTACCTTCATGAAGATGAGAATGGATAATATCAGGCTTCTTTTTTAGAATACCTATCATGCATTTAATTCCTAAAATTGGGTCAATGTATAACATATGCCATGAAGGACCAGCAGATAATTTTTTATACCATGGAAAATTTATTGACCTCTTAATACTAATTCCAGGGATATCCCTACCCAAACCATAGGTAAATAGAGTTACTTTATTACCTAACTTTTGAAGAGCTTTTATTTCCTCAAGTATTCTTACATGACATCCCCTATCAGCAAAAAAGGGGGTTGGGGCAATCATTAATATATTAAACTTCTTATCCATACTATTTTGTTAGTCCTTTTTTATCTAATATATCAATAGCAAAATTAACTTTATCATCAGCTTGCTGAAGATTAACCCAATTAACTAAATCAGAAATACCATCTTCAAATTTAACTTTTGGTTTATATCCCAATACCTTTTTTGCAAGAGATATATCAGCATAACAGTGCCTTATATCCCCCTCTCTAAATTTATTAACTATGCGTGGTTCTCCTTTAAAAGATAGTTTTTCCATTAAAACATTTGCAATATCAAGTACTGTTAATTTCCTACCTGTTCCAATATTAAAAACCTGATAATCTCCTTCGCTCTTTTCCATAGCTAAAATACAGGCTTGTACTATATCTGATACATGAACAAAATCTCTTGCTTGATAACCATCTTCGAATATTATCGGAGGATTGTTATTTAAAATTCGACTTGAAAAAATTGCTGCAACACCAGTATAAGGATTTGATAATGCCTGTCTTGGACCATATACATTGAAAAATCTTAAAGCTATAGTTGGAATTTGATATGCTCTTCCTATTATTAAAAACATCTCCTCATGATCCCTTTTATTTACTGCATATATTGATGTTGGGAAAAGTGGTTTATCTTCATTAGTGGGAATTGGTATAACATCTATATTACAGTTTGGGCATTTCATTTCCCAATCGTTTCTTTTAAACTGGTCTAATGAACGAATTTTAGGGTAAACTTCACCACAATTATCACATCTGTATGCACCCTCTCCGTAAACAGACATAGATGATGCAGTAATAATTTTTCTAATATTATGTTTCTCATTTGCTATTAAATCCAAAAGTGTTGCTCCGCCCATAGTATTAGATTCAGTATATTTTGCAATTTCATACATTGATTGAGCAACTCCAACCGAAGCTGCCAAGTGATAAACAACATCTATGTCTTTAATTGCTTTCTTTAATTTATCCTTATTTCTTATATCACCTACTATCAGTTCCGCTTTCTTATTTAAATAATCAGGTATTTTTTGTAACTCTCCATGAACTTGGGGTTCAAGGTTATCATACACCCTGACAGAATAACCTCTTTCAAGCAAAGTATCCACAAGATGAGAACCTATAAATCCAGCACCCCCAGTAACCAAAATTCTTTCATGCATATTTAAAATCCTCCATAAAAATTTAAAATTTAATTTATTATAATTTTCTTCCACCAAGTTCATCAAGATAGTTTCTTAATACATTAAATATTATTTCTGCTACTTTTGCTGAACCATTCTCATTTAGATGTAAACCATCTGGCTGGAGATATCTATACATATCTCCCTTTAAAGGTGAACAAATATCTACAAAGATTACTTGTTTATTTGCTGCGACACTCCTTGAAACATTATTAAAATCAGTATAGTTTGATTTAAATGGCCATTTATTTAAATCAATTGGCGCTGTTGAATAAACAATTATTGTTGACATTTTTGTTTTTGCAACATCTATTATTTTCCCTAAATATGATCCAAATTGTGATGAACCCATACCACTACCTGAATCATTTGTACCATATCCTATTAGAAAAACTTGAGGATTATGGGATAATGCTTCATTTGCATGTCCATATCCAACTGTAATTTTTGCGCCACTGTATCCATATTTAATTGCATTATAGTCTGCGTGTGGATAGGTGTTCTCAAGCAGAGTGTCCAACCTCTCGACCCATGTTGTTTTAGCTACTTGTGAATCACCTAACGCTACTACAGTTAAATAAATATTGGGCTTTATATTTAAACTTATTTCTGAAAGTTTAAGTGACTCAATCTCATTACTTTTTAAATATGGATTTAAAGTCACAGTTATGGGGTTATATACAATATTAACAATCGTTCTAAAATTGAGCATCTCTTCTTCACCAATTCCAAATTTTTCAAAACTCCACATAAGACCACCTATATCATTATTCCAGGAAACCCCCTCTTTAGTGGCACTTTGATTAATATAAGAAGAACCTGATGGAATGGGACAATATATCTGAACATTTTCTGCATTTTTATCTCCAGTATTTTTTATCTTTAAAGTATAGGTAAGTGTATCACCTGCCCAAGCTGAACCACCATTCTCATCAATAACATAAACCTCAGATGTTGAAAAATCTGGAAAAATCCTGACTACTAATTCCTCTTCACCTAAAAATTCCTCAATCTGGTCAGATATTATTCTTAAATCAGTTTTTAAAATAGTTTCATCGATTTTTACATCCTGAACTTTTAATTGAAATTCAAATTCTTTCTCCATATTTGTATTAAAATTGCCAATATCAATAGTAAAAACTCCTTTTGAGACATCCCAGATATAATCTTCAATCTTTAAACTCTCCTCAACTAAGAACATATTTTCAGGAATATTGATCATTACTTCTGTGTTTGTTGCATTCATATTACCATTATTTTTTACTTTTATATTAAAGGAGAGAATATCACCATTTCTTACTGCCCCACCATTCTCATCTTTAATTGAAAAATTAGAATTTGAGAAATCTGGAGAACTTGTCACTCGCAAGATGAAGTTATTTTCGATATTATTTTCAATATCTTTATTGCCAATTCTATACACAAATTTCATGTTTTCATTTTTAATTAATGTCTTATCATCAAGTGGATTTTCTAACTTTACTGAATACCAGACTTCACCAGACCTTTTTGAATAAAGCCTGCCAATATCAAATTCAATAACATTATTTCCCTCATTAAAAGAACAATTCTCGCTACCCTCAATGAATTTGGAAAATTTAGGCAGGAAATTGATGATTTTAAATTCATTAACAGGTCTCAGACCTGAATTTTTATAATGAATCTTATAAGTGATGACGTCTCCAGGAGATAATGGATCATTTGATATTGTCTCTAAGAAGTTATTATTTAAATCTTCAAAGTTTGGAGTAAAAATATAAAGAAGTAAATAAATAAGTCCACCAACTAATAAAATTGCACCCCATGCTATTATTAATATTTTCTTTTTATCCATTTTGTATCTAAAAAAATATTCTTTTAAACCACTCAATGAACTCTTCCATTCCTTTTTCAAAACCAATCTTTGGCTCCCATTCAAGTATTTTTTTTGCTCTACTTATATCTGGTTTTCTTGTCTTAGGATCATTTTCTGGTAAAGGGTGACACACAATTTTACTTTTGCTATTTGTTATTTTCTTTATATAGTTTGCAAGTTCAAGTATTGTCATTTCATCAGGATTACCTAAATTAATTGGAAGAATGTAATCAGACATCATCAGTCTGTAAATACCTTCAATCATGTCTGAAACATGACAAAAACTTCGAGTTTGATTCCCATCACCAAAAACAGTTATATCCTCACCCTTTAAAGCCTGATTAACAAATGTTGGTACTACTCTTCCATCGTCTTTTCTCATTCTGGTTCCATATGTGTTGAAAATTCTTGCAATTCTTGTTTCTATATTATGTTTTTTATGATAAGCCATTGTCATTGCCTCAGCAAACCTTTTGGCTTCATCATAAACACCTCTTGGTCCAACTGGATTAACATTTCCCCAGTAATCCTCATTTTGCGGATGAACTTTTGGATCGCCATATACCTCAGATGTTGAAGCAAGTAATATCCTCGCTTTCTTTGCTTTTGCAAGACCCAAAACATTATGGGTACCCAATGCACCCACTTTTAAAGTTTTTATGGGATATCTTAGATAATCTACTGGACTTGCTGGGCTTGCAAAATGAAAAATATAATCTAAATCTCCATCAATTTCTATATATTTAGTAATGTCATGTTTTATAAAAATGAATTTATCTGAGTCTATGTGCCTTAAATTATCTGAAGACCCAGTTACCAGATTATCCATACAAATAACATAATGATCATTTTTTAGAAGATAGTCACACAAATGACTTCCTAAAAAACCTGCACCACCAGTAACAAGTGTTTTCATTAGATTTCCTTCCATTTAATCAATTTAATATTTTTATCTGCCAATTCCAATATAAGTAAATCCTAAATTTATAAGCTTTTCTTTATCTAAAACATTCCTACCATCAATTATTAAACTATTAATCATAGATTTCTTTATCTTTTCAAAATCAAGTTTTATAAATTCATCCCATTCTGTAGCCAAAATAAGAAGATGACTATTATCAGCGACATCATATGCATCCTTACAAAAAAGAACTTTCTCACTTAAATCCATCGGTCTATTCTTAACAATAGGGTCATAAACCTTTACTCTTACTCCAAGTTTAATAAGATTATTTATAATAGTAATAGCAGGTGCATACCTTGTATCATCTGTATTGGGCTTGAATGATATTCCCAAAACTCCTATTGTCTTTCCTTTTAGTATCTTGAGTAATTCCTGAGCTTTCTTTATAATATTTGACCTTTGTTGTTTATTAGCCTGAACTACAGCATTTATTATTTGAGTAGATAACCCATATTCAGCAGCTATTTGACTTATTGCAGATAAATCCTTTGGAAAACATGATCCTCCCCAACCTAATCCTGCATTTAGAAATTCTCTTCCTATTCTTTTGTCTAAACCTATTCCATCAGCAACTTTAGTAACATCAGCTCCAACTTTCTCACATATTGAGGCAATCTCATTTATAAAAGATATTTTAGTTGCTAAAAATGAATTGGCTGCATACTTTATCATCTCTGCACTTGTTAAATCGGTAATAACCAATGGAACTTTATTTTTTGGTCTTGGACTTAAATCTGTCTCAAATGTCTGATTCATTATAGGTTTATATAATTTCTTCATGGTTTCAATTGCTCTTTTACTTGATGATCCAATTACTATCCTATCTGTAAAAAATACATCATATATAGCTGAACCCTCTCTTAGAAATTCAGGGCAGGAAACAACATCAAAAAGAACATTCTTATTTAATTTCTCTTGTTCATCATTTATTATCATAGAAACCCAATCCCCAGAACCTATAGGTACTGTACTTTTATTAACAATTATCTTGTAATTATTTATTGCTCTCCCAATTTCAATTGCTGCATCTTCAACATATTTAAGATTTACCTGTCCATTTGGTTGAGATGGAGTGCCTTTACAAATAAAAATTATTTCTGATTTTTGTATTGATTTTTCAGAATCTGTATCAAAAAACAGTCTATTCTCTTTAACATTTTTCTCTATTAATTCATCTAAATCTGGTTCATATATTGGAACTTTACCTTGTTTTAATAAATTTATTTTGCTTTCACCACTGCTAATACATATAACTTCATTTCCTAAATCAGCCAAGCAGGTTCCTGTAACTAAACCCACATATCCAGTTCCCATAATACATAACTTCACTTAAACACTCCTCCTTTAGACAATTTGATAAAAGATTTTAACATAAAAATATAAAAATATTAAAAAGAAAAACTTTGTTAACTATATCTTAACAACATGATATTTATAATAATTAAAAATAAAAATAATAATGTATAAGATATATAGGTTAGCTTTTTATAATTTTTTCTCTTTAATAAAATAGAAACTCTTATTAACTCTACAACAATTATCCCCATTAACAATAAATATATATTTGTAAATACTCTATCGTATGAAAGCTTATTGAAAAATGTTGAAAATGGATGTTTAAGATAAAAAGGTTTTTTTGCTTCATATAAAAGCTCATCCTTTAATATTCTAAATATTTCCTCTTCAGGACTATTAGCAAATGAGCCAAGTGATATTCTTCCCAAATCATAAATATCATTATTTTTTAAATTAAACTCCAAATAAGTTCCTTTATCTACAGAAAAATCTATACCATCTTCAAAATCAAGATTAGTAGTATATGCTATGAATTCCACCCTTGATGGCTCAACTTTTATAATATCAACATTCTCTATATCTTTTGTAAGTTTCTCTCCTTCCCATTGATATGAATTTTTTATAGTTATTATGCCATCAGTTTTAATTGAGCCAGAAAATTTTCGTAGATTATTATTTGGAGCATTTCTGTCCCAGTCATTGCTCCAACGCAAATGATAATTTCCATCCTCTGTTTGCCATAGAAAATAACCCATACTTGCTCCTGGAACATAGAAAGGGTGAGAGCAACCAGTTATCATTAATACAATAAGAATAAGCAATGATGTTAGAAGTAAATCTTTTATTTTTGTTTTACTCTCAATTCTTTTTTTAATATTAATTCTCCTATTTGTAGATTTTTTATATTTATTACTCATTTCAAAAATTTTTAAAATCAATAATATAAAATTTATCAGTTTTAAATATTATTTTATTTTTTTGTATTAAATACTAAATTTGATTTTATTTTAGATAGTTTATAAACCTCATATATTATCCATAATGAAATACCCGAAAATATACTACTGAAAATATTTGCAAATTTAGCTGGTGAATAATATTTTCTTATTATGTCTACAATATCTGGAAAGTAGACAAAAAATCTGGAATCAATTGGTGCAAACAAGTAAGAAGTCACTAATTGACCCCAATAGAGAAGAATAAATGGAATGATTAAAATTTGTATTAAATGATAGTAAAAAATTTTATCCTTTTCCACAAATTGAAATATTAAAAATGGAATAGACCAAAGTAAATACTGAGGGTGAAAATATCCAAAGGAAAACCATAACAAAAATGCTATAAGACAATATTTTAGCAGATTGGAAAAACTCTTATTACTTATTTCAAAGAATGCAATAATAAGTAAAGTAAACAAAATAACTAAAGGAAAGAGATTTACATGCAATGCTTCCATCCCCCACTTTAGTGCAATTAAATAAGTAAAATGCTGCGAATTCAGCAACTTAAATAAAGCACTACTACCTGAAATAATTCTTGAACCAATCTCTAACGCTAATAGCCCAGATATTCCTAATAGTGAAAAGATAATATAATCTTTCTTATTTTTTGCAAGATAAATAATTAAAAATGGCAAAATCAATACAGGGAAAAATCTCATTACTATGCTTATTACTAAGAAAACCATAGATATATATTTCCTATCTTTCATAGCAAAATAAAGTGCAAGAATGGTTACAAAGAGAGGAATTATATCAAACCTTGCGAAAATAAAAGTCACAAAAATAACTATGGGATTTATCATCCAATGTTTAAAAACTTTCAAATTGGTTTTTGCATCTTTAGTAAATCTCAAAAGTAAGAAAGCACAAACCAAATCAAAAATAAAATATGGAAATTTCATAACTGATAGCATTCTAAAAACCTGATTATCAGCTATAAATGTTAACCATAGCTGGTGTGGCTCAGATATTCCTAAAATATTCACTAATCCAGGAATGATAGGGTTTATTATTTTTAAAAAGAAAACATGAAGTGAATGTATTGCCAATTGTATAACAGGTGGTGTTTCTTGTACTGTTTTAAAAAGTTGACCTGCAGCTCTTTCATAACTTGATAAAATATCAACTTGAAAAAAGAATGGAAGAAATAAAAACCTTAAAAATAGACCAATTAGTAGATATTTATAAAAAGAAATTCTATTTTTGCTATTTTCAAATATTTCAGGAGTAACTAATTTTTTAAAAATATTTTTTAACCATTTTATCAATCTATTTTTAAATTTTTCTGCCAATTTTTAATCTCCCTTCATATCCCTATTTTAAGAATTGCATTATTTTAATAATAAGAATTTTTTATATATAAAAATTTTCATCTACTATTTTTTTGACAATATATTCTTTGTGAATTGAATAGCTTTTCTTAAACCACTATATCGCAAATGATATAAAAACCTCTTTATATAATAGTACAAACCTTTTCTTTGTAAACCTTTCTCTGATCCTTCCTTCATTAATAGAACTCCTTCTAATTCTAATTTTTTCTCTCTTACCTTTTTTTCCTCTGCTTCTTTTCTATATGCTGTTTTTATAGGATCATTGCAATAATCAATTAAAGGTTTTACCACTTCCTCCCAATAGAATGTAGGAACAACTCTTTCTAAATTTTCTTTACATTTTTTTATCAACTGATGATTATCACAAAGCTCTTCTATTGCATTTACTAAACCATCTACATCACCTGCATCAACTGTTAATCCTAATTCCTTTTCTTCTACCATTGCACTTAATATATCCCCTTTTGTAGATATTATAGGAAGGTTTGTCCAAATATAATCTAAAATCCTATTTCTAAAACATAATCTTGTTTCAATATGGTCAGGATGAGTAATAATTCCTATATCAGATTCGAGTAAATAGTTTTGCCTTTCTCTATATTCCACCCACCCCTCATAAAAAAATATAAATTTATCCTTTAATTTTAAAGATTTAGATAATTGAAAAGTTTCGTTTAAAAGAGAGAGCTCCTTAACATCGGGATTGGGGTGTTTTACTCCCATAATATATAGCTTTATATCATCTCTCTTTTTTGATATCTTATTAATTGCATAAACTAATGTTAACGGGTCGTACCAATTATATATTCCTCCTCCCCACATTATCACCTTATCTGTGTCTTTGATATTTCCAATAACTCCCTTTAATACTTTTTTTGAATGAAACGGCTTTTTTGATGAGATTCCATAAGGTACAACATCAATCAATCTTCTCAAACTAATATCATTCTTAAATACTATAGGATTTACTCTATATAAAGCAGTTAACAAACCTAACCAATAATCTCTTTGCCTTTCACTTGCACAGGTAAAGAAATCACCATAATATAGTTGTTTTTTTAAATCATTATGAACAGATTTATAAACCTTTTCCCATTCTCTAATAGAAAGATGTGAATATTCTACTAAAGTTGCAATATTAAATGGGTCATATAAGTCCATTATAATGGGTTTATCAGTTTCCTTTAATAAAGGGTACCTGATAAATTGTGTACCCTGAGTCATAATAATATCTGCTCTTTCTACCAATTGTTCAATATTTTTTGAGTCAACTTTAATTAATTCATATTGATCTGGTTCGAAATCAGGTTCATTTAGAATAGCTATAATTACATTGAAATACTCACTTAAAACCTCAGCAAAATTGATACATCTTATTCCGGGACCAGCTAATTTTTTAGCTACAATATCATTAGACAATATCAAAATAGTTTTTCTTTTACTTTTTTGAAAAATGTCATAAACATCAAATGCTTTTAAAATCTGTTGCTGATTCTTCTGATACTCCTCATTTGGAGAAATAGCAAGAAACTCTCCTTTAAAATAGTTAAAAATAACATTATCTGACCTTTTCCTATTAGCTTGAATCCATTCTCTCTTCTGTTTTAGTTTATCAAGATTCTGAATGAATTCTTTTGTGGCTAAAAGTGAGCTACCGGAAAGTCTTGAAAGTTCCTCTTTCTCTTTTACATCTCCTTTATAATTGATTTTATAGCTATCACTGGAAAGTTCTGTTTCTACAAAAACTCTGGAAAGTTGAGTGAGTAAAGAGGAGGAAAATATCTTTCCTAAGTTTTCATCAGAATAATTTTTATAAACTGTATAAAGTGAATTTCTCTCCATTAAGTATCTATGTCTATCATGACCATACCTATATGAAGTTCCATGATGGTGATGATAAACAATTGATTTTGGGGTAAATACAACCTTATAACCTAATATCCAGAGTCTCCATCCAAAATCAACATCTTCGTAATAAGCAAAAAAATCCTCATCAAATCCACCAACATTTAAAAATACTTCCTTATCTACAAGCATTGAACTACCATTTACAAATAGATAATATTTATCCTCTGTGTACTTATCATGCTCAATTGGAAAACCATAATCAATCTGAAAACCCTTACCTTCAAAATTAACCATAGAACCTACAAAATCTATCTTTTTACCATCCCAACTAAGAACTTTAGACCCAGTACATACTACCTGATTATATTCATAGATTGGTTTTATAAGTTCTATTAACCATTTAGAGTCAACCCTTGTATCATTATTTAGTATTGCAATATATTTCCCACCAGCTGTTTTTGCACCCTGATTTACTGCGGGAGCAAATCCAATATTTTTATCATTCTCAATAATTTTTACTTTCGGATAACTTTCCTTAATAAATTCTACTGAAGAATCAGTTGAACCATTATCAATCACAATTGTTTCAACTCTTTCCTTTGGATAATCTAAAAGATTAATACTATCTAAACAATCCTTTAGATACTTTTTACCATTATAATTAACAACAATTATTGAGACATTTGGAAAAGAAAATGAAAAATCCATCCTAATTCACCTTATTCTTAAATTTTTATTAAATTCTTACATTTGGATAAAAATGAAAATTCTTTAGGAATTTACAATATTATACTCAAAACAGAATAAATTATATAATTTTTAATAATCTATTTTCCTATTATATAATGAAAAATTTTTTAACTGTTATAATGTTATAATTATTTAACAATTCAAGCAAATCTTTATTATAAATTTGGTAGTATCAGTTTAATTGTTTCTTTTATAGAAAAATATATTTTATAAGACTTTAAAAGAGAGGACAAAGGTTCATGGCAAAAATAATGATTTTTGGAAACTCACCTCTTCCTTTTGAGAATGAGAAAAAACTGTCAGCACTTGGTAAGAGAACATGGCAACTTACCAAACCATTAATTGATGATGGTCATGAGGTTTGTTTGGTATGTATGAGGGTACCAGATGCATATGAACAAAAGGATCTGCAAGATTTAATTGTAAAGAAGGAAGAAAAATTTTTATATTATTCTTTAAGTGAAGATGAATTTAGAAAGCAAAAAAGCCTACTTAATATATATAATGATTTTTTACCTGATTGCATTGTATCAACAAATATATTTCCCTGCTATCAAGCTGTAAACTTAGGAGTTGAAAAACCTTTATGGGCAGATTTATTTGGACATGCTATGGCTGAAGCACAAGCAAAAGCTGCTGTAGATAAAAGTGATGAATTTCTATACAGCTACTGGAATCAGGAAAAAAATATAATTGAAAAAGCGGATATCTTTTCATATGTATCTACATCTCAATTATTAGCCACTATTGGTGAACTTGGAACAATTGGAAGATTAAATAGATTCACAAATGAATATGAATTTGGATATGTAATACAAAATGGAATTATAGATGAGGATTTCACACATGATAAAAAAGTTATAAGAGAAAAATTGGTTGAAGAAGATGACTTTGTTATTTTATGGAGTGGTGGATACAATACCTGGTGTGATATAGATACACTTTTTAAAGCACTAATAGAAGCTATGGGGGTAAATAAAAAAATAAAATTTGTTTCCACTGGTGGAGAAATAAAAGGTCAAGATGAAAAAACCTATCCTCACTTTTTAAATTTGATTATAAACTCAAAATTTCCACAAAACTTTATAATGAAAGGATGGATTCCAACTGAAGATATAAAAAACTATTATTTTGAAGCAGATGTTGGTATCAACATTGATAAAAATATACACGAAGTGAGATTGGGATGTAAGATGAGAATACTTGATTGGTTAAGGGCAGGTCTTCCTGTATTAACCACAAAAGTTTGTGAACTCTCTCAGATAATTGAGACAGAAAAGATTGGCTTTACTTTCAAACCAACTGATATTTCTGAACTAAAACAAAAAATTTTATGGATGGCTTCCAATAAAGATGAAATTCACAAAATAGGAATTAAGGGTAAAGAATATGCTTTTAAAAATCTCAATTATAATGTTACGACGAAGCCTTTGAGAAAGTGGGTAAAAAATCCTGCATTTGCACCAGATAAGGGAAAGATAAAAAGATTCGATAAAGAAAAAGATGTACATATTTCATATTTAGAAAAATTAGCAGAGGAAAGACATGATGAGGTATTGAGAGAACATAGAGAATTAGAAAATGTGCGTGGATATATTAAAGAGATGAAGCAGGTTATAAAAACTAGAGACATAGAACTTAAAGAAACAAGGGATAAAATTAAGGAATTAGAAGCAACTTTAGATAGAATTCAAAAAACTATGCCATATAAAATATATTCTTTTGTAAAGAAAATCTTAAAATAATATAAATGCTATACTTTCCTATATAAATTGTATTAAAAATTATACAAATTGAATTAAAGATTATGCTGAATGAAAATTTAAAATATTTCTGGAGCTAATTTGAGAAATGTAATTATTTTAGGAGCTGGATTATCAGGACTCAGTTGTGCCTATCACTGTAAAGATAATTATAAGATATATGAAAAAAGTGATAGAATTGGTGGTTTATGTAAATCTGAAAAAATAAAAGGTTACACCTTTGATTATGGTCCTCATATCCTTTATTCAATTGATCCTTATGCAACAAAACTTATACATAAACTACTTAAAGGAAATCTATACGAAAAAGCCAGAGAAGCATGGATTTATCATAAAATTAATAATAGTTATACAAGATTTCCTTTTCAATCTCACCTTTATGGCCTTCCTAAAAATATAGTTGAGGAATGTATTTCTGGATTATTTGAAGCACATACAAATCCAAATAAGAAAGAGCCTAAAAATTATAAAGAATGGATGTACCAAGTATTTGGAAAGGGAATCACTGACTACTTAATGGTTCCCTATGCATACAGGATATGGACAATTAGTCCTGAAAAAATGAATTATGATTGGATTAAAAGAAGAGTGCCAACACCAAATATTGAAGAGATAATTGATGGTGCAATAAGAGACTCAAGCAAAGAAGCTGGATTTAACATAGAATTCTGGTATCCAGTTAAAGGAGGAATTCAAGCTTTACCAAAAGGTTTTTTAAATTACATTAAAATTGTTAACTTAAATTCAGAAGCAACAAAAATATATTTAAAAAAGAAAAAAGTAGAAATTAACTATGAAAATAAAGAGTCCTATAATTACCTTATTTCTACATTACCCCTCCCAGAATTAGTTAAGATAATAGACGAAGTTCCCCCAGATGTTAAAAAAGCTGCAAATAATCTTTTAAATAACTCAATTTATTGTGTAAATTTAGGAATCGATAGACCAAACATAACTGATAAACACTGGATGTATTTTTACGAAGATGATTTTGTTTTCCACAGAATAAGCTTTCCTATGAATTTCTCTGCCTTCACTGCTCCTGAAGGAAAAAGTTCTATTTCAACTGAAATAGCATATTCTAAGTTTAGACCTATGAGTAAAGATACTGTGATTGAAAGAGCTATTGATAGTTTAAGAAAAGCTAACTTACTTTTTGATGATGACAAAATTGAAGTAACCCAGGTTTTAAATTTGAAATATGCATATATAATCTATGATTTAAATCATAAAAAAAATGTAGACAAGATTCACAGTTTTTTAAGAGAAAATAATATTATTTCCTGTGGAAGATTCGGTGAGTGGGAATATTTTAATATGGATCATAGCATTATGAGTGGAAAAAAAGTAGCAGAAAAAATAAATAAATTATAGAGTCAAGTCTTACATGATTAATAAATCCCCTAATAATTTAAAACAACTCTTATTACAGCCTGATGTGATTGTTTCAAAACTTAAAATTTTTAAAATTTCGTGAAAATCTTAAACCTTTAAGTATTATTCTATTTAATAATTTCTATATATATATTACTTGCAGGAATTATTCTTAACCAGCTTATTTCATAGAATTCTTTCATAAAGTCATTTAAATTGACAATATATTCTACAAAACGAGTCCAGATACTTCCCCTACTAAATGAGATATGTCTTTTTTTTATCTCAGAAAAATAAAAATCAAAATAATATGTTCTGTATAAGTTATTTTTTATAAAAAATTCAAAAGTTCTAAATGAAAATAGATGTTTATGTGTTGGGTCTCTATAATTGTTCGCTGCTGTAAAGTGCGGAACTCTTATCTTTAAGAGCCCACCTTTTTTAAGAATTCTATATAATTCTCTTATGACTTTTATATAATCAACATGCTCTAATATATCCTGGCAAAGTATTTCATCAATCTCTTCGTTCTCAAAAGGAAATGGCAAGTCCTCAATGTTATGAACAATATCAACACCTTCAAGATGTTTTTTATCTAAATTTATATATCCTTGTCTTATATCTTTTCCACAACCAAGATTTAATTTTTTCATCTTCCTGTATATTTGTGACTATAATACTTCAACTCATTAGTTCCAATGATCAATTATGGTAACTAATTTTTATCCTTAACTAAAATGTTTTTCTGTAAAGATTGTCCTCCAGAATCTGAGAACCAGCTAAAAAATTCTTTTACTAAATCTATTTTTAAAATATATTTACCCTTCTTACGTGGACTTTTAATACTAATTTCAGTTTTAAAAGTCTCATCAGGACTTATAGTTTTAGGTAATGATGTCCTGATTCCTTCAATAGGTATAACTTCTCCTTTTTCATTAATCCACCTATATCCAATTCTGACCGGGTAATAAGGGTTAGCATTATCATCCTGCCATAAAAAATTGCTAATATTTTTTATTTCTAAATCAATTTTATAAATTTCATCTTCATTCATTACATCTGGAGTATTATCTGATATAAATTTAACATCATAAATATTTCTTTCCTTCTCTAAATTAAATTGAGATCCAAAATCAATTATACCTTCCATTTTACTTTTACTTTGTACATAAAAAATTAAAGCTCTCTCTCTTAGATCATAGTACTTTCCAGATTCCTTATCTTTTGCATAAATTGTAATTAAATAAGCACCATCATATAAATTTAATATTTGAGAAAAAGCTACCTTAACTTTTCCCCCCTTTTTAAAATCTCCTGTATTTACTCCCATCCAATTTGTGTTTGTTTCATAAATCTGTGTTCCTTCCTCATTCTCTATCTTTAATCCAAATATTGGATTTTTAATATTTTCTATGGAACTAACATCAGAAACTATTTTAACTAAACTATTTGAGTTAATACTTTTAACTATATTTAAATCTTCATCTATCAATTTTATATCAGTAATTAAAAGATCACCTTTTCCTCTTCTTAAAATAATAGGTTTTTCTTTAATCTTTAGTTCAGCTTCTTTCTGTACTACATAACTAAGATAGTCCTTAATTACCACATCAGGTTTATCCTCATTAATAATATTTCCATCTATAAGCAAAATTGCTTTATTACAGTATTTAGAAATTGCATCTAAATCATGAGAAACAATAACTATCGTTTTACCCATATCTTTGAAATTCTGTATTACTCCTTTACATTTCTCCTGGAACATTCTATCCCCAACAGCAAGCACTTCATCAATTAAGAGAATATCGGGATCTACATTTATTGCTATTGTGAATCCAAGCCTGATATACATTCCAGAAGAATAGTTTTTAA
>JAHJRV010000032.1 GCA_018830725.1 Actinomycetota bacterium
AAGAATAGGTACTTTTAAAAAAGAGGATATATCACTAGAACCATACTGCTTTTCTAAATCTATTAAAATAACGCCTTTTTTGTTATTTTCAATTTTTTTAGCGAAATTAACTATCAGAGTAGTTTTTCCAACTCCGCCCTTGAATGAAATAAAAGATATTACTTTTTTATCCTTCAGTTTGTTGGCATCAATGTACAAATATTTTTCTTTTTTTGATATTTTATCCCTATATTTTTTTTCTATTTTACCCTTTTCAGCTGATAATTCTTTATATTCTCCTTTCTTTTCTTTTAATTCTTTTAATCTTTCCATCTCATTTATCTGGTTTTTTACCTTTTCTTTGTAAGAAATAATATATTTTGCGAACTTATCTTTTAAACTTTCTTTTTCTGAAGGATTATATAATTTTTGTTTTTCTATTACCGTTAATAACTCATCTGCATCAAATGGATAGAATAAATCCCCATCTCTTCCGATCGTAACTACAGGAACACCTATTTTTTTAAAAATATCATAAAAATTATTATAATTTTTACAATTTTGATCTAAAATTATAGATTTTATTTTATTTTTTAAAAGAACTTCAAGATTGTAGTTTTTATCTAATTTAATAATGTTGGAGTTATCGGCAAAGATACTATTTATAGAGTCCTCGATATATTTGTTATCTGTATTATAAGCTATCAAACCATCATACACTTCTATTTCCTTAACGTCTCTTTCTTAACCTTAATTCTTCTTTCTATGTACTTATCAAGAGCTTCTTTTTTAACACGCCAGGGACTTCTTGACCCATTGCGTGTCTTAAATCCCTCAATTTCCCCCTCATTTACTAGCTTGGTAATCTCTCTTGTCCCTAGACTTAGAATATTTGCCACTTGTGCTATTGTATAAATTGTGTAATCACCAACGGGCTTTTCTTTGCTAATTATTTTATTAGCTTCTGCCAGATCTTCCTCCCTTAACATGTATTTTCTCCCTACAAACAAGCTTTCAATTTTTCTTTCTAAAACAAGTTTTAAAATATAGTCAGCTTCAACACCAAGCAAACTAGCAGCCTCATCTACTGAGAATATTTTTTCCTCTTTAAGTCCTACGGTTCTTCTTTCCATTTCCTCATCAATTTCTTTTATCACTTTTTCAATACCTTTATTATTCTTATTCTTTTTCATCTTTAACCCCCTTTCTAGTATTTATCTTATTTCACCTATTTATTTAATTATTGAATTATGAACTAAATTTATTATACCTTCTCCAAAAGTCGTAGAAACATCAGTATTTATTATATTTTTTGACATTCTATATTTTAATTTATCATCATAACCAATAACATTTATATCCTCTACTAAATAACCTTCTATTTCTTTAGGTTTATACAAACTAACATGTTTTTCGTATTTGTTATAAACATAAATAATCTTTGGTTTTTCAAAAACAAAAAATCCTATCTCTTTTAACCTGGAGATAGAACCCAAATTATCATTTGTAACCATTATTACGTCTGTGCTTTTATTTAAAACATGCATAACTAAATTACTATAGGAATAAGGCAGGTCAATTATTATCAACCCGTATTTATCTCTAGCAATGTCAATCAGATTATCAATTGTTTTTATTTTAATATTGTCAGATTGACGAATTGATGGAGGTGCTTGTATTACATCAAATTTATAATTATCTGGTTTGACAATTGTATTACTAAAAGATTTTTCAGGATTATCTTCTATTAGAAAATTGGATAGATGTGGTAATTTTTTAAGCTTTAAGTATAAAGATAGATCACTATCGCCTTGAATAAAATTCAAATCAATAAGCAGTGTTTTATAATTTGAAAAATAATGAGCTAAATGAATTGCTATAGATGTTCTACCCACTCCCCCTGCAAAAGAATAAATAGAAATGGTTTTTTGGGTTAAAAGTTTAAAACTTTTATTGTCTTTTAACAATTTATCCGATTTTATCTTCTTAAAAAATTTCATAATTTTTTCTATTCTAAATTAAGCATTATATACTAAATAATACATTTTAATTTAACATATGTCAAATTAAAATAAAAAAACCCGATATTTTTGAGCCTTTAAATATATGTTCTCTTGAACTAAAAGATAGTAGGGTGCTAACATACTCTCACAATATAGCTATTCTAAAATTTTTTTCAATAATTCGGGAAACTCCTTAGTTTTCATATATTCCATAGTATAATGCCCTAGTCCTTCAAGTTCAATAACTTCACCACCAAGAGCTTCATGAAAAATTTTCAAACTTTCTTTTCCACCATCTTTTTCATTATCTGCAGTAAACATTACTATTTTATTAACTCTTTCTTTGATAGTATTATCAATTTGATAAGTATAAAAAGCTCTTCTAAATACATCATCTTTGTTAGGAATTTTCCAGGGGGCTACAAGAATGAGTTTAAAAACTTTTCTCTTTGTTTCTCCGAGCCAACGCACTAAAAAGGCACAACCACAACTATGACCTACCAGAATTGTATTTTCACCAACTGTATATTTTTCAAACTCACTCTTAAATTTTACATAATCAAGTTGCCATGGGGTAGGCATTAGAGGAGTTTCTGTTTCTACGCCTTTCGCAATAAGATGTTTTTTGATCAAGGGTATCCAGTGTTTATCATAAGTTCTTGTTTCCAGATTCATTGATCTTTCAACATCTGAGGGACATCCATGAATTATTATGCATTTTCTTTTATTTATTTTTTACCTTCTTATTGTTTTTTATTTTATCTAATTCGAAGTTTCTTAATTTTATGTATAGCATCATTAACTTCTTCTATTGATAATTTAAGAGAATCAAACTTCCCATAATTTTTTAATAAAAACTCTTTAATCTCATTGCCTGTTAGCTTTTTCTCCTCCACTAATAACCAAAACTTAGTCCCTGCTTCTTTAAGTTCATCATCTTTAAATTCCTTAATGGCAATATTCAACTCCTTTAAAGATAGTTCACTGCCTTTTTCCTTATTAAAGTTTAATATTATATAAGATCTTGCATCTTTCTTGTTATAGCCTTTCTTTAGCATTAACTGCCACAATTCATTTATGAGAGTTAATTTATCTTTAGATATTTTTACAGGCTTCGTGTATTTCCTATTATTATCTTCTTTATTAATATTTACCTCTTTTATTTCCTTAGAAAAGTGGGGACAATGTTGGGGAAAATCACAAGGACAAAATCTTCCTACCTTTGGTTTAAAATTTCCATTATTTATTTCATTTGCAACATCAAATACTAAATCTACCGCATTTTTGATTTGCTCAGGATTTCTTTTAGTAGATATAGGTGTGTTTGATCTCAAATGGTAAAAAGTTAGTTTTTTAGGTATTGTTTTCCATGTCTTTTCTGCTGCAATATGATAAAGTGAGAGTTGGAGATCCTCGCTTAATTCATTTTCAGAAGGAAAACTCTTACCAGATTTATAATCAATGATTTCAAGATTCTCGGAAGGAAGTTTATCTACTCTGTCAATTATACCTGTTAAGATAATACCATCTAAATTAACATTAAAACTATATTCTACAACAAGGGGTTTCTTATAATCTTCGGAATTTACTTTATGAAAAACACCAAGTATTACTTTGCCTAACTCAAAGTTTTCTTTTTCCTCCTCTTTGCTCTTGTATCCTTCTGATACCCAATTTCTCCCATAATATTCTAAAAGCTTGCTTAAATGAGGGGGTTCTGTAAATGTAGCTGAGTAAAAATATGCTGTTGTATTATGAAGTGATCTGCCGAATGAAAAATATGATTTCGGTAATCTTTTTAGTCTATCAATGTATATTAACTTATATTGTAGAGGACATTGTAAATAGGTCGAAATTGCCGAATAACTTAATCTGTTCATTTATATCACTTCCTATCTATATATATCTAAAAACACTTTAAAATGCGTTAAAATAGCGTTTTAAAATATTAAAAAATATTCTTGAGCCTTTAAGTATAATATCATTAAGGTTAGAGGGCTTTTCAAGCCCTCTTTCCTATTTTTAGAGTTACTTTTTCAACCCTTTTTAAATAAAAATTCAATTTTATTTTTCAGAACCTCAATATCTTTTTTCAATTCAGTCAGTTTAGCGACAGCCTCCTCTTTTTTATTTTCTAAATTATTTAATTTCTTTCCTATTTCTAAAAATCTATTTTTAATTCCCATCTTTATCTCCTTTTCATATAATTGTTTTTTAATTTAATTTATTTAATTTTTCCTGTAGATCTTTTATAGTTTCTTTCATTCTAATTAATTCTTCCTGCTGTTTTTTCACAATTTCTATAAGTTTAATATTCACACTTTCTTCACTAACTACTTTTTCACTTACCTCTTTCTTTTCTTCAAGTATTTTTTTCTTTAATGCCTCTGGTTCAACATGAGTATAAATCTGAGTA